>CAMLGO010000006.1 GCA_946479665.1 uncultured Candidatus Saccharibacteria bacterium | reverse complement strand
CGACGAATTCGTGCGTGTGCGCAAGGATACGCTCGCCAGGACGCAGTACGATGATTGGGTGGTCTTCTGGGATATTCTCAAATAACTTATAGCCGTACTTGTCGCACCACTGCTTGTGCGGCATGGCTTCGAGCGGGCCCTTAAAGTAGCGATCAACATCGTCTTTGTCGAACGGATTATAGACTTTAGCGTTCTCGTCGAACTCTTGTTTGTAGAAGTAGTGGCCTAGAGTAAAATCCAGGCTTGCCTCTGAAACGTGCTGTTCATTGAATGGGACGCATACAATCGTGCCATCATTAATAGCTGCTTTAATCTCGGTATTACTATAGACACTCATTCTTCACTCTCCCTGACGCGCTCGATCGCATATATGGCCGAACTGATAATACTGCTATTAGTGTCGCCGAAGGAGCGCAGTTCGTCAACCGTAAACCATTTGAATGTGTTTGATTCTCCCGGGCCTGGCTCGACATGACTCGTGTTGCTTTTAAGAGCGTACGATATTTTGATATGACGATGCGTGTCATCAACCGGGTGATGTTCGAGGTCAAATGGTAACGGCATTGATACGGCCGTAGCTGACGCTACGAAGCTTTTTGGCCGCGGATGAGTCTCAATAAGTTCGAGCTGTGACTCGTCGATTCCAGCCTCTTCTTTGATCTCCATATAGAGCGCGTCGATTGGCGATTGATTAAGCTCAACATGTCCGCTTGGCGGTGTCCAGATTGGTAGTTTTTTGTGTTTGATAAGCAAAGTTGAATTATCGTGAACCAGATAGCCGGCCACGGTTAAATCAAACTCGCCCACGTTTGTGTGAATGTGTGGCATGTTCTCACCTCCCCAGGTAGAAAATGTTTGTTTTTGTTAGGTTGTGGTTAAACTGTAGCATGCTCATGTTGCTTATGCAATAAAAATTATGTCTAAAAATGAATTGGCCCGATGAGCCAGCGACGAATCAATGATTCATCGAGCCAACTCATCGGGCGTAGAAGTCACCCTACACCGCTACCGGTGCCCGGATGATCTTGTCGGGATCGTACCCTTCCAGAGTGATGTCATCGATGGTGAAATCAAAGATGCCCTTCACCTCAGGGTTCAAGCGAACTGTTGGCAGCACTCGTGGAGAACGCGACAGCTGCTCTTCAACTTGGTCGAAATGGTTCTTGTAGATGTGTGCATCTACAAGTGTCATGACCAGCTCGCCAACCTCTAGTCCCGTCACCTGCGCCATCATCATTGTCAGCAGCGCGTATGATGCGATGTTGAATGGAACGCCCAAAAACATGTCGGCGCTCCGCTGAGTCAGATGACAGCTCAGTTTGCCATCGGCAACATAGAACTGAAACATCAAGTGGCACGGCGGCAAGCCAGCCACGGCCATCTCTTCGATGTCCGCTACATTCCAGGCGCTGACGATGATTCGCCGTGAGCTTGAGTTTGTCTTGATGGTGTCGACGGCCAGTTGGATCTGGTCGATTTCTCCACCGTTTCCATCTGGCCAATGGCGCCACTGATGACCGTAGACTGGCCCGAGTTCACCGTACGTGCCGGCGAACGTGTCGTCCGACTTCACGCGTTCGACGAACGCTTTCATGCCAGATTTCCATTCGTCGCTGTCGGTCGCAGGTACGGTCTTGCCTTCGGCTTGCAGGTAGTGCTTGTAGGGCCATTCATCCCAAATATGGACATCATGGTCGACGAGGTACCTGATATTGGTGCCGCCTTGCAAAAACCACAGGAGTTCGTGTGCAATTTTGTCAAAGGGCAGTTTCTTTGTTGTCATCAGCGGAAAGCCGTTGGCGAGGTCAAATCGCAACTGCTCGCTGAAGCAACTAACTGTGCCCGTGCCGGTGCGATCGGGACGGAAAACACCCTTGGTTCTGATCTTCCAAAGGCTGTTTAGGTATTGCTGCAACGCAGCCACCTCCTCAAATTATGTAGGTAAACTCTTAATGTTCACCCACCCTGTCAGCTACTTTACAATATATTTTTACAAATGGCCAGGCTACCACCTTGTCGCTGCGTCTTTTTTCTGTTCTTATAGACAAATGGCAATAAAAAGTATGAAAATACTACTTTTTTCATATCGCATATGGTATTATCTAGCGTAAGAGCCGTTCCAAACAAACAGCCCTCTATAAAAACCATAAGCAAAGGCATGCTCTATGAGTGTAGAATCTTTTTCATTATCACATCAAAATGGTCAAGAATCGGCAACTCCGATTTTCGATAAGGTACATCAGCATACAGCCACTCGGGGCTTGATTGAGCGAAGTGTTGGGTATGATGGTGCCCTGATGCAACAAGTTTTGGGCCCTGAAGGGTTTGCCGATCATAAGGCTGCGCTCATTATGAAGGCCGCTGGCTATATTGGCAAAGACGCCATTATGCAGGCCGACTTTGGTGAATACCAAACTGACTCGGCTGAGAAGAAGTTGGATATCATTGTTGATGAACTCGTCGAGGCGCAAATGGGACCGGAAGTTCTCAATGACGCCAATACTATCTTGCGCGAAAAGGTTGCTGCATTATTTGCAGAAGTCGAAACGCTCAAGGATAGAATAAGTCCCGATATCCAGTACCTGTATGGTGAAATCGAACGTCTGCAAGCTCAAGTTGATTCGGCTAATGATGATTTGGAGAAAAAGTCTGAAGCGCTCGATCGTGAAATTATGAGAACGGCCGAAAGAGATCGACAGATAGAAGAGATGCGCAAAGAAAGTAATCCTGCTGAAACGACAGGTGCTATTGATATACCTGTCTCCGTCGAAGTTCCTGCAGTCGAAGAATCACATACGCTAAAGCATGAGATTTACGAAGTTACGGGCGGTATTCGAAAGCTTGGTAGTATGGTTGCGCACGCCGTAGGCGTACGCCATTAGCAGTTGCCTGAAAAAGCAAAAAAATCGCTTCGTAATGAAGCGATTTTTTGTTGGCTGCTATCGTTATTAGTTAACGACGTTTTCAACCTTGATGCCAGGGCCCTGAGTCGTGCTAATTGAAGTAGACTTCACGTAACCACCCTTTAGGCTCTGTGGCTTTTGGCTTTGAAGGCTGTCGAAGAATGCTTTTGCATTTACGGCGAGCTTGTCGGCGCCAAATGATACCTTACCGATTGAAAGGTGAACAATCGCTTGCTTGTCAACACGGTATTCTACCTTACCAGCTTTAGCTTCGGTAACGGCCTTCGCAACATCAGTTGCAACGGTACCGCTCTTAGGGTTTGGCATAAGGCCGCGTGGACCTAGAAGACGTGCATACTTACCAAGCTTCGGCATGTACTGTGGAGTTGCCACGAGAACATCGAAGTTAAGCTCTTCTTTGTCGAGCTGCTTGATGAATTCTTCATCACCAACAACATCTGCACCGGCTTTTTTAGCAGCGGTGTGATCTGCTTCAGGTGCAAATACGGCAACGCGGATGGTTTTACCTGTACCGTTTGGAAGTGATACGGTTGTACGAATGTTCTGGTCAGCCTGACGTGGGTCAACGCCAAGACGAACGTGTACTTCAACAGATGCATCAAACTTAGCTGGGTTGGTTTTTGTAGCGATTTCAAGAGCCTCAGCAAGTGAGTAGGTCTTGCTAGCTTCTACGTTCTTGGCAACTGCTTGGTACTTCTTGCCACGGCGTTCGAGGCGTGGACGAGTAACTGGCTTTGGACCCTTGGTAGTGCGAGCTTCAGCTTCTTCACTTTGTGGAGTAGTGTCGCCAGCTTCTTTGCGTGCTTCCTTCTCGGCTTTTGCTTCAGCTTCAGCGATAGCTTTGTCGCTACGCTTACCAGCTTTTGCGGTTGCTTTCTCTTCTTTTGGAGCTTCAACTTCTGTTGATGCGCCTGCAATCGCAGCTTCGATTTCTGCAATTGTGTTCTTCTCTGTCACTTCAAGCTTTAGTTCTGCAGCTTGAGCGAGCAAATCGGCTTTCTTTGCCATGTAGGTATAAACCCTTTCTGTGGTAATAACGGCGTTTCACGGCCTCCCAACATTGATTGTTATAGGGGTAGTATAGCAAGATATAAGGGTTTCGTCAATTGCGAAGAGGGCATCTACCACCGTGCCCTGCGCGGTATATTCTATTTTTTAGTCAAAAGCTCAATGATAGTCTCGAGCTGACGTGAGTGGCTAGCTTCTAGCGAGGCAATTTTGGCTTCGAGCTGCTGGATGCGCTGCGTGTCGCCGTCGTGCTTAAGGTGAGAAATCTGACGCTGCAGCAGTTCGATGCGGTGTTCCGCTTCGACATTTGTTTCGAAGTCGTTTTGAGCCTGCAGGCGGTCACGGTCGGCGGCTCGGTTTTGGGCCATCATGATGATCGGTGCGGCGTAAGCTGCTTGTGTAGAAAAAAGCAGGTTCAACAAGATGAAGGGATAGGCGTCCCAGTGAGCGACGAAGCCAATTGCATTGAGAGTCATCCATACGAGAACGAAGATAGTTTGAATGATGATGAATCGCCACGATCCCATCCCTGCTGCAACTATATCAGCGATGCGGTCTCCAAGTGACGTTTCTTCTTGGTGTCGTTTGTGCCAGTTGAATGTCATACTTTCTATATAATGCACTAGATGCGTAGTAAGCACAAGTTGTATGAGTGTGATACTATGCAAAATCTCCCGCATACACGGGAGATTTTGTTGTTTTGTTCTCTGTTTTGGGCTTGTTAGCCTTCTACTTCAACACCCATTGAGCGAGCTGAGCCAGCGATGATCTTTACACGAGCATCAAGATCGTTGGCGTTAAGGAAGTCCTTTTTCGCTTCGGCGATAGCTTCAAGCTGTGCGCGAGTGATCTTGCCAACTTTTTCAGCGTGTGGCTTGCCGCTACCCTTTTTGATACCGATAGCATCGCGGATCATGTCGTCAACTGGCTGACCAAGTGACTTCCATGCGAATGTGCGATCTTCGAACACCTGAAGGTGAACAATAACGTCCTTGCCCATGTCAGCTTTTGTAGCGTCGTTAAATGGATTAATGAAATCCATCATGTTAAGACCCCATTGACCAAGAGTTGAACCAACTGGAGGACCTGCGGTCGCACGACCAGCTGGGATACGGAGTTTGAGATTACCGATTACTTTTTTTGCCATAAAATTATATTTCCTTCTTGTACTAAATATTATTGAAGCGATATTTAGTGCGTAACTAGTCAATTCTACATCTTTTTGTTCGTATTTTCAAGAGGTAGCTACCGCGGTATCTCTGTGTATGGCGCAGACCAGGTATACTGTGGATCGATAGCGCTATCTGGTGAGATTGGCTTTGTGCGGTAGCGGAGCGTATTGGGACCGCTAACGCCAAGTCCCCTATCGACCCCGAGGCTTATGCCCGTGGCACGCCGCGCAAGTTCGTGAAGTGCGCCTTCATACGTTCCGTACTCGGCCCCATGTTCAATAATTGGCAGCGCACCCGTCTCTACAGTAATGAGAACACGCGGTGGCTGTTCGTTGCTTGGAATGACAGCTTCGACATATGCTGATGATTCAGGGTTCATAGACTTTCTCCTTCTTAAAAAAACACCTCCCGGAGGAGGTGCTAATTATTAAACTTTTTTAACTTGTAATGCGTCGAGTTCGACTGGAGTGTCACGGCCGAACATACTAACCATAACCTTGAGCTTGCCCTTGTGAGCATCGATCTCGGAGATGGCGCCATCGAAGCCCTTGAATGGACCGTCGGTAATGCTGACAACTTCGCCTTCTGAGAATTCGATGTTGTACTTAGGATCTTCAACGCCCATGCGCTTCTTAATCTTGGCGATTTCAGAGTCAAACACGGGTGTTGGAGTTGTGTCGGCACCTACGAAGCCAGTAACACCTGGTGTGTTGCGGACGATGTACCATGTCTCATCGGTCAGCTTCATCTCAACCAGCGCGTAGCCTTGGAAGATTTTCTTTTCAACTACTTTGCGCTTGCCGTTTTTGATCTCAATCTGCTTTTCCTTCGGCACCATAACGTCAAAGATCTTATCAGCCATATCGACTGCGTTGATTCGCTGGCGAATGCTATCTGCTACTTTTTCTTCGTAGCCACTGTAGGTGTGAATGGCATACCATTGGCGGGTACTGTCATATCGGTTTTTCATAGTTATCCTAGGATCCTTTCAAATAATAGTTTAAAGCCAGCGTCGAGGAGGACGATAAGTAAAATAAAGAAGGCGGTAAATGCGAGCACTGCGAAAGTGAGGCTCCATGTTGCCTTGCGGGTTGGCCAATGTACTTGCCTAAGTTCTACCCATGCACCCTTGAAGTAGCGGCCAAACGCTACGAGAGGATTGGTCTTTTTTGCTTCTTTTGAGACGGCTGTTTTTTGTGAAGCTTTTTTGCTTGCTACACTCGGTGCGGCCACTTGTTTCGCGCTATCAGATGCTTTGATGCGCGTCACTTTTGTTGTCGCCCGTGCTGTCTCTTTCGAGGTCTTTTTACTTGTCGCCACGGCTATAGTTGTCTCCCAAATTAAAAAGTCTGCTGTTGCAGACTGTCAAGTACAGTATAGCTACTTAAAACACCCTAGTCAAGCATGGTATAGTACTAACAATGCTTGAGCTTAGTTTGTTGACCATCTATATCATTATAACAATCGCTACTATCTACTGTGCTTGGAAGCTGATGTATGCTTTTCGTCATTTTACAATGAAATCCTTTACGACACCGGCCGCACACCTGAGCGAACTGCCTAGCGTGTCGGTCTGTATACCGGCGCGCAACGAGACGCATGCGATGACGCAGTGTCTTGAATCGATCGCCGCCAGTACCTACCCGAAGCTTGAAATTATCGTTCTTGATGATGCCTCTGTTGACAATACATCTTTTTTAATTAAGTCATTTGCGCATGCGGGCGTTCGGTTTGTTGAAGGGTCGGCGCTGCCGGGTGGATGGCTTGGCAAGAATCACGCGCTCCAAGGGTTGCTCGAGGAAGCAAGTGGGCGATATATTCTATACGCAGATGTCGACACGCGACTGCAACCTGATACCATTGGCCAACTTGTCGCCTATATGGAAAAGGAAGATGCTCAAATGGTATCAGTATTACCTCAGCGCTCAGACGGTTTGCGTTTTAGCGTGCTCTTTAGTCCGCTACGTTATTTCTGGGAGCTCGTGCTTCACCGCCAGAAAGCGCCAGCAACTGCGAGCTCGGCCTGGCTGATTGATCGTCATGCACTCACGGAAAGCGGCGGTTTTTCAAACATTGCGCTTGATGTTCAGCCGGAGGCACGGATCGCGGCAACGATGGCGCTCACGGATCAATATCGATTTATAATAAGTACGCCTGAGCTTGGTGTAAGTTATGAGAAGAAATGGTCGTCACAGATAGAGACAAGCATTCGCCTGCTGTATCCTCGCTTTGGCTATACGCCGTGGTCTGCAATTCTTGCAGCTTTTCTTCTGGTGATTGTATGGTCGCCCGTGCCGGTTGTGGCGTTGGGTCTATTCTATGACTGGACGCTCGTTCAGGCACTCGCACTCTGGATGATTTGTCTTTTTGCGGCGTTATATACCCTGTATGCCTCTCGTATCTGGCGTAGGCACTGGTGGCCGGCGCTTGTCTTGTGGCCGCTCATTTTTACGCAAGAAATCGTATTGTTCTTGGTGAGTATTGCAAGCTATGCTCGTGGGACAATTACCTGGAAGGGTCGGCCTGTTCGAATACGCCAAGCTTCCTCCCCTGTGCAATCGAGTACATCTGAAGTTTAGCGCTGAGGTGTCTACTGGCCGTCTTTTTTCGTAATGACTGGAAGTGCGAAGCTAAAGGTTGATCCGTGATTCAGGCGGCTTTCGAGCTCAATAGAACAGCCTAATTTTCGTGCAAGCTTTGCGGCAACATACAGCCCGAGCCCAGTGCCCCCGGTTTCGCGTGTACGATAATCTTCCGAGCGATAGAACTTTTGAAAAATCTTCTTTTGTTCGTTTTTGCCAATGCCAATGCCAGTGTCACTGACCGCAAAATTCACGACATTCTTTTTTAGATGGACGCGTAGCGTAATCGATCCCTCGTGTGTGTATTTAATGGAATTCGTGATGAAGTTTTGTAACAACTCTTCGAGATATAGTCGACTTGCACTGATGGTGCCGAGCTTCGTGTCTGTGTCGAGGTTGAGGTGTAGCTTCTTTGCCTCTGCCTGTGGCAAGTATTCGTTGTAGAGCTTGTCGATAAGCGGTCGTACTTCGATTTCCTCGGTGACATCGGCAATGCCACGTTCGGCGCGTGATAATGTTGAGAGATCGTTGACCATTTTCGCAAGGAAGAGTACTTGATCGTGAGCATTCTTGATAGAATCAACCAGTATTTCTTGCTTGGCGTCGGGGCGCGACAAAATAAGTTGTGCATTGCTAATCGTTCCCTCGGCAATGGTGATTGGCGTGCGCAGTTCATGACTAACGACGCTAATAAACTCATCTCGTTCCTCTTCGAGGCTCTTTGCCTTGGTGATATCTCGCATGATGATGATATAACCGTCATGATCTTCACTGTCTTTGCTGCGGCTGTAGCTGCTGCGAATCGGCGAGTAGGTAATCTCAAGTCGTACGGCTTCGTCACCGTCGAATGTCATATGAAGGTCGTCGCGTACGGCAACACTATGGGAGTTGAGCAACTCATCGAAAAGATGAACTCGATTATCATCTTTATCTCTCACTGTTAAGATCTCATCTATGTGGTGACCGTTGAGGCTATCATTCGTATCGAGTAAGTTGAGACTGGCGGCGTTGTAGACGCGAATAATGCCATTTTTGTCAGTACTAAGCACGGCATCGGCGAGATTGTTTACGATGGTGAGAATTCGATCTCGTTGCAAAGACTCTTGCGCCTGCGACCTAGTGAGAGCGCTACGCTCGACCTCCTGGGTGCGCCCGATAGAAACAACCGCTATCCCTGTGACAAGAACAGAGATAGTTACCATGAGGTCGTTTAAGACAGCCGCTGAGTTTGACGTTGCAATGAGCTCAATAAAAATATCCGCCCCGATAGTGACGATGAAGGCCATGATACTGAGCATAAGACCGCGACGAGAAAAATAAAGATTCGAAGCGACAAAAAGGAGAATCCAGAAAATTGTAAAAGGCGCATTGAGTCCAGATACGAAGACGAGATATAGGCCTGAAAGAATGTGGTAGCTGATAAAACGAATTGCCACGAGCCGACGAGAGCTACCTGGTAGTAAGAATTGCCAGGCGCTAAGAAGCATCCATGTGAGTGCAATAGCAATAAAAGCTATCTCGTTTGAGTAATATGGTGCCGGAAGTAGCTGGTACTGAATGAGTACTCCGTAGAGCACCAAGATAATGGGCGTCAATAATCCAGCATAACGCACAATTTGTGCCGCACGTTCATTGTAAGCTGACCCACCTTTAAACATCTTAAAACGTATTATACACGAGACATAAGCTTTTTAGATAGATGGCGTTTCGTTTTTCAATGCGCGCTTATGTTGTACATATTCAGGGTCGCCAATAGCAACAAGCTCCCAGAACTCAGGACGATGATTCATTTGTTTCGTATGGCTCAGCTCGTGGATAAGAACGTAATCGATAAGCTCGAATGGTAGCTTCATCAAGGCGATATTGAGGCTGATCGTACCGTTGCTACTGCAGCTGCCCCACCGTCCGCTGGCATGTGAAAAACGAACTTTTTGGTAACTGAACCCATATTTTGTGGCGAGAAATTGAAGTCGCTTTGGCAAATAACTTTTTGCTTCGCGTCGAAGCGCCGCAATAACAACCTCACGAGTTGCCGAGACAACAATAGGATCGTTGAGCGTGCTTCCGCTAGGAAGGTTGACGATGATCTGTTGACCATGGCGCGAAACAGTGACCTGGCTCGTTGTGGATGGTCGAACGATCAGCGTATGGCTTTTCCCGATCGCCATTCCATTCTCGAATGACGTATCCGGTTGATGATCTTGCAGGATTGCGCGTAGCTCATCGCGCGAGTTCTTTAATAGCCGTTTAACGAGAAATAGTGGCGCATACAGCGGCAATGATGCGCGTAATGTACCGTCTGGAGCGACACGAATGCGAACTTGTGAGGCGCGAGCACTACGGCGGATCGTTATTTTGCCAAATTCGAGGTCGCTAATAATGGGCACGTGCTCTCCTTTTACTTAACGAACCGTAATGGAGTGCTTTGAGCTAGCGCCGCGACCAACGGGTGCCGAGGTGTGAATACTAATATCGGCACGTGGCTCGGCGAGTTTTCGAAGCACCATTTTTGCTTGTGTTGCGTACGTATGCTTGCCGCTGATGACAATTGGCTTTTCGGTCGAGTGTGGAGCGCTAAAGCGGCGAACTGCGCTGTCGTGTTGTTCAGGCGTAGTAACGCGGCGATGCGCCTCTGTCTTGGCTGCTTTGAGAGATCGTTGCTTGGCTGTAGTAGGTTCGGTCTGAACCCAAATAACAAGAACTTCATACCCATGTTGTCGTGCGGCAGTCATGAGGGCAAGTCGTTCGGCTTTTGTGTCGCTGTGTCCGTCAACAATAAACGATTGGCGTGTTTTGAACAGTTCATTCATTTGCTGATCTATAAGGGTGTTGATGATTTTTGGCGGCAGTGCTGTTTTGCCAAAAACTTTAGCAATTGAAGAGGTGCTTACGAGCGGAGCCTGGAACGTTTCAGAGAATTGCTCGGCGAAAAAGCTTTTACCGGCACCTGCGATGCCCACCATAAGAATTAAGTGCGGCTTAGATAGACTTAATGATTTCATATATGACAGTATAGCAAATGTATGAAGTGATTGGATAGTGCGCGGCTGCAAACAGCTGGTGTAATGTAGTACTATGGAAGTATGAATTCAGACACAACTCCACTTGAAGGTACGAAATTGGCAAACTTTGAACCGCGTAAAAAAGTCGAACAACTTGAGATTATTGATACAGTTGTCGGGACCGGCGATGAAGTGCAGCCAAGTCAGACAATCACCGCCCACTATACGGGCGCACTCGTAAAAGACGGTACGATTTTTCAAAGTTCAAAAGACTTTGGCCAGCCTGCAACCTTCGGGCTTGAGCAAGTTATCGAAGGATGGACTAAGGGTGTCCCAGGCATGAGGGTTGGCGGTACGCGTCGGCTTGTTATTCCCTCGGCTCAGGCTTATGGTTCTGTTCGTGCAGCGGCGAACATTCCACCAAATTCAGACCTCGTGTTTGATATCGAGCTTGTCTCTATCGGCTAGTAACTGTAGTGGTCGATGAGATTACTTCCACTGAAGAAGTAATAGATAAAGCCATAGACGATAGCGGCAAAGATAATATAGATAAGCATCCACTGCCAGAGCGGTCGTTTGCCATATTGTCTCGATGTGTGTGGTGCATGAAGATTTCTGTTTGCCATAACCTGCCTCCCGTTCATTGGTGACTATAGTATGGATTGTTTCCGGCATGCTTGTATGTGATATTTATCATATAAACGTCAAAATCCCCCGCGTGCATACGTTGCACGCGGGGGAGCGGAGATCGTCATCTTCCCTACTTGATGAACAGCTTCCAGATGCCGTTCATCATTACTCTTAGGAAAGAGAGATCGGATCCGCTTGGTTGGTGGATGGCCCTTCCGATACCGGAGAGAGCTTGTGGCGTCCAGCCTTCGTAGACGGGCATGAGCAGCGTTATGTTGAGATCCTTGGCTACGCCACCAAGCTTATTCTCTTCGAGCTTGCTCGTTACATCGTCGAGAAAGCATTTGCGTGGTCCCGAACCGAACTGCTCGAGTGCCTGAATCTCAATATCATCGCCCGAAATCTGACGAACGAGCTTGCCGACGTGTAGCAGTAGTCGCTCCTGCGCGATAGCGGCAACTCGAGCATCTATTGCCTGAGCGCCGTATTGCCAGTAGAAAATATTACTAATAGCGACGGTGAGTTTGGATCGAACGTTGTAGGCTTCGAATTTCTCGTTGCCCTTGACGGGCACTGTCTCAAGATCTATCGTTCGATCAAGAATGCTGACGATCTTGATCGTTTGCCAAAATGGAATCATCATCTTAAGGCCGGGGCCCAGGATAATTGGATCACCATTCTTGTCGCACGCAACCTTGCCTCGGTTGAGGCGCATTGCTTGATCGCCTTGCTCGACAAGCTTGAACGTTTTGATGTAAGCCAAGAACGCCGCACCTGCAATCAGGAGGCCGTAGATGACCGTGCTCCAAAATGGTCCTAAGCTGTCGATCGCCTCGAATACTTTTTCAAATGGCAGCGTCACGAGAATCACCTCCTAAGGATTGTAGTTCGTGTTCGCTTGAGACCACTATACTCCTTCATGAGGGAAAGTAAAATCGGATCCCTAGATGATTGATATCGGGATCCGGCTTCGCTGTCGATTTGTAGTGAATGTAGAGTGAGTCTATGCGTGTCGTCGAATATGGAAAAATGATCTGAAGACACTTTCTTTAGGCGTGTGCGTCTGAGCTAGCATTTTCTCAAGACGCTTTATGTCGAGAAATAAGAATTCTCGTTCAAGACGTCTGATTGATTGGAGTTTACGAGGGGCGTTTTTGTCGGTAAGGCTCTGGCTGACGCGTTCGTACCTCGCCTTTAGGAGCGTAAGCTTCTCGTGAATACTTTTAGCATCAAAAGCTGTTGAGACTGTTGCGTACTTTTCCATCTTCACCTCCCGTCCTTATATATCTTGTGATGTACTATAGCCTACGTCTCGGTGTAATGTAGGTGATAAGCCTCAATTGTGATGTGTGATATTGCACACACACTCAATAAGAGTATGATATAAGCGGAAGTCGCAGCTATATGGTGCGCAAATAAGTAGAGAGTATGTCATTTATGAGGTCGTCAACACACCAGTCTATTGGAGATTTTTTCCGACAGTATCCCCTGAAACATTACAAAAAAGGCCATATCCTTATTCTTTCTGGTGAGACGACCGAGTATGCATATTATTTGGTAGAGGGTAGAATAAAACTATATGATGTGACATATCGCGGCGAAGAGATAACCATTCATAACTATTCTTCGCCATCGTTTATCCCACTCTCGCTCATCCTTAATGCATCGGTCACTCGCTATACGTACGAGGCGAGCACCGACATCACGATATATCAGGTTCCCGTAGAGGATGCCCGTCTTTTTCTAGAGACGCATCCGTCTGTTGTTTATGATTTGTTTTCGAACGCATATGAAACTATAGATGGTATCTTGGAGCGCATGGTGCACTTTATTGCCAGCAATGCAAAGAATAGATTGGTCTATAGCTTAATCGTCGAGTGCAAACAGTTTGGGCAACAGCGGGATGATGGAAGTTATATCGTAGCGATTAGCGAGAAAGAGCTTGGTGCGCGCGCAGGTCTTTCCCGAGAAACGGTGAGTCGTGAAGCGAGAGTTCTTAAGATTGCCAAACTTATTGAAGTGCAGCATAGCACGATCGTAATACCGAACCTTCGTCGTCTCGAGAGGTATCTTGAAATTCACACATAACAATTTGACCGTGATGATAATGTTGGCTTACGAGTCGTGCTAGCGGTTAGCTGCGACATGCACTTCTCCTGTCGCCGAGGGTTGATGCTTCGAGGCAAACGTATAAACTAATTGCTCGGAGCGGTAAGGGCTGTCCTTGAACGTGTCGGGGTTGATAAATGCTACTTCATCAGCATCTTCACCGATTCCGTACTCTAGATTTTCGACCTTCACTTCATATACAAGCCAAAGCAGCCAAGCCTCCTTCGACTCGAGGTACATTGACTCCGTATCGAGAAGTCTTTCGTTGAAATCAGAAGTTATAAGCACCTCTTCGTAGAGTTCACGCTTGAGTGCCTCGTGTACTGTCTCGCCATGGTCTATACCGCCACCGGGTAGCGTCCATTTACTACCGTTTTCTTTGACAACAAGTACATCGCCATCTTCATTGCGAATAATAGCTTTTAGGGACACTCGGTAAAATGCATCTGGGTATTTTCCACTCATAGTAGTAGTTTAACAGATTGACTGGCGACCTAAGGTATAATCAGGTCATGGGATATAATCTGCTGATTGAGTTATGTATATTGGTCATGTGCGCGAAAGCAATGGAACGATACAATTGGAAGTTTTATTGGGCGGCGCTCTTCGCTGTCGTCATGCCGGTTTTGATCTTTGCAGCGATCGGCCTTATATCTGGCTATGCCAGCATACACCTACTCTTAGCATCTAAGCTCGTAACGACAATTTGCCAGTATGTCGCCGCGTTGGTAGTGTTTCGCTTTCTCTTAGAGTATGAAGATACGATCGCTACGTGGCTTATATGGCTTTTGGGCGGCGGAGCGGTCATCTTCGTGATCATTCCTCCTATCGTCATGAATCTGACTATGTAGATTTCTGCCATTGCAACCTCGCATACTATACAACGTCTTCGGGCTGTTGAGCCGGCAATATGTCGATCATCCATGAGATGCCGAATGGATCCACGCACATCCCAAAGATATCGCCCCACTCGGCTTTTGAAAGCGGCATTGTAACGGTGCCGCCCGCAGAAAGCTTTTCGAAATAGTCACGCAGTTCGGCCTCGTCGTCTCCGCTTAGTGACATGCTGACACTTGAGCCGGGTATATACTCCATGCTATTCGGCGTGTCGGCTGCCATGAAGGCGATGCCGTTATCGGCTTCGATCATCGAGTGCATGATTTTGTCGTCTTCGCTTGCATCGCGAGATAAGCCGTACTCCTTGAAAGGATGTAGCTCGAGTTTACCGCCAAAGACCGTATGATAAAACTCCATTGCCTCGCGTGCATTATTTTTGAAGCTTACGTATGGGTTTAGTTTCGTTTTCATAGTTCCTCCTGTATTCATTTTCTATTGCTGATACCATCGCACGTCGTCGAAGTATGCACTGATATTTGCATTGGCGGTTACGATGATTTGAAGACTGGCTGTTTTTACGCTCGTTGAGGTTGGTTTGTATTGGAAGCTGACATCGCCTGTACTGACACCGCGAACACCTGTCTTGTATTGTCCTGATATCCAATTCCCCGCCGCGTCGTACTCGTCAATATAGAATCCGACTTCGCCGCTGCTGATTTGTAAGAGATTGAGGTAGCTCGTGAGCGTGTAATTTCTGGCTGGATCGACAGGCGTCTTTGGTGAAAATAGATGCTTATTTTGTGTTGTCGAGGTAAGGGCGACTGAATTAACAGGATTGGCAGGACTACCGTGATTGGCGGTGTTGGCCGTAATGTGCGTTGCATCGTCGGTCGTCCAGCCGCTCGCGATGCCAGCATCGAAGGTGCCGTTGGCGACAAGATTTGTTTGAACAGGTGGAGTTGTCGTACTAAGCGAGAACCACTGAGGATTGTCAATATAGGCCGTGATGCCTGAGTTTGCCGGTACGATCACCTGTAGTCGAGCTTTCCGGACTGCTGTTGAGGTTGGCTTATAGGTGAAATTGAAGCTTTCGACAAATGGCGCAGATTCGCCATTTTTGTACTGTCCTGATATCCAATTCCCCGCTCCGTCGTATTCATCTATGTAGAAGCCGACGACTGAGCTGGTGATACTGGTAACCTTGAGGAAGTTTTTGAGCATGTACGTGGTGTTTGGGTCAATGGCAATTGTCGGCGAGAATAGGTGGCTATTTATCGTTGTGGCGGTGAGCTTGACCGAGCTTGCGGGGCTAGGCGTGCTGCCGTTGTTTGCACTGTCGCTCACGATTGTTGCCGGAGCATCCGTTGTCCAGCCACCGGTGATGCCGCCGTCAAAGCTGCTGCTAGGAAGGAGATTGGTGTCGGTCGTAACTAGTCCTTGGCTGATGTTGACCGGAGTAATAAGGCCCGCGCTCTGCTTTGTCTTGACATATGCCGCAATTTGGTCGAGGTTGGCCGTACTGTATTGATAGTCGTCAGGATTGCTGCTTGGATTAACGGCAATATCATGCATGGTGAGGATAAGCCACTGTTTACCAGCGATTGCTGCATCAATTTTTGCCTTGACCTGTGCAACGGTAACGCCGGCCTGCACGGGCATGTCATTAAGTAGGTAGTCATTATACGGCCAAAGATTGGTATTTTGGTCGGCAAAGCCACGGTGTGATGTGTAGTACTGAGCAATTTGCGCTAAGGTCGCATTTGAGTAGTCGCCGTAGGGTGTGGAAAATGCAGTCGCGGTAATGCCTTGGGCGGCAAGATCTGCCTTGCTGCCGGCAAGCTCTGTGGTTACTTGCGCGGGCGTAAGAACGTTCGGTTGTCCATCGGTTGCATCGCTCGTTGCGAGGTAAGGGTGGGTTTGGGTGTGTGAGCCGATCTCCCAACCTGCAGCTTGCAGTTGTTTCACTTGCGTCCATGACATATAGCGAGCGTCTGTGTTCGCATGACAAGTATTTGGTGCTGTCGTCATGCCAATACACTTCGTAATCACATAGCTCGTTCCAGTGAGGCCATACTTGGCCAGTGTCGGCTTTGCCTGCGTGACCGCGCTGGCGAGCCCGTCGTCAAATGTGAAGGATATTTTAGCCGTAGGTGCCGGATTTGTTGCGGCCGCATGGGTGATTGCACTCTGCCGCAGAGCAAGCATAACGCCAAATAGGAAAAGCGCAGCAAGAACTGCATATACGAAGTGCCGCTGCCGCATGGCTGTCTTCAGTCTTCTGCTCGTTCCTATAGATTGAGAAATAGTATTCATATGGGTCTCCTCCTTATTGTTGTTGCTTTACTTCTTGCAGCGCGGCTCTCACTGTCGTGACGGCAATACCACTGGCGCGAACGGTATCAAGCTGGGACTTGAATTGTGCCGACGTTGTCGACGTCTCGCCCTTGCTATTGTCATCAATACGGTGATACACGAGAATAAGCCAGCCGTGCGACGCCTGTGTTTGCGCCACGGCTTCCTTGAGTCGTTCAAGCGGCAGGCCATTGCCGACATAGAGGACGCGTAGATTATAGGGACTGAACATCTGTTTGGTGTTGATGCCGTCTTGAGTGCTGCGAGATGATGTATAGTACTTCCGTGTGTAGAACATAAGTTGGTCGTCGGTACTACCAAACGGGGGCGCAAAGTTGACTGACTGCATATGGAAGATTTGCTGAAAATATTCATTAGCATGCCCGAGCTGATAGTTCATGGCTGATTGATCGAGGGTCGTGAAGTCGTGGTGTTCATATCCATGGGAAGCAAGTTCGTGTCCGTTGCTCTCAAGAGAGGATACCTGGGCAGTTGTCATGAAGCCGGGGGTATCGATACTTGAAGGATTGAGATAGAAGGTAGCCTTGATGTTTGCCTGATCAAGGAGCCTGGCGCCATTTAGATATGCCGACGCCCAGCCGTCATCAAAGGTGTATGAAAGGAGCGGCCGTTTCCATTCGGCTGCTCCAGCTCGTGGCACCTGATTGAGCGCGTAGTCTTTGGTGTCGATGGTTCCATCGCTTCTCAGTACCGCACTAACTACCACGCTCGTGGCCCTGGACGGCGTAGTGAGGTAGGTTCGATAGGTCGTCCAATCGACGGCCGGTAGAAGCTGACGAAGGGTGACGAACTGTCGCTCGCCGTTTGCCAGTGTGTATTCGGCGACTATATCTACTGGTTTATTGCTTCTATACGTCACGGCAAAACGAGAGGCGTCACCCGAAGAGACGGCAATCGGAGCGTGCTGCCACTTTGCTTCCCCGGCTTTGTAATCAGATAACTGAGCACGGAGGTATGGCGTGTCGGTCGATTGCTTAACGTAGCTAAACTTTACATGGTTATTACCACTGCTGAACGTACTCCACGCGTTGCCGGGCATGATAGGATCCGATTGATTGAGACGAAGTTCTGGCAAGCTGTTCGGCAAGAGCATTGGCTCGGTCGTTGGCGCAACGTCGGTTGGATCTGCCTGAAGGTAGTTATCACTCAGTTGGATGTTGCCTGTGCCTGATAAGCTATAAATAAACCGGACAGAACGAAGAGTAGAGTCTGCAGTAAAGGTAGACGAGGCCGTTGTCCACTCGCTGCTTTCTAGATAATGCTGAACAATTGCGCGAGTTGTTGCGCCACTAGCAGTGGTTTGTTGCATGATAAGGTCGAAAGGGACGGACGATCGGTAGTAGCCTTTGTAAAAATAGGTGTGTCCACTCTGCACGACAACCTCGGGGCTTGTTATTGTAATGTTGCCCTGTTGATTGGTACTAACGTTCTCTACCCGAAGTGATGCTTTGCTTGAGTAGCCGGTGGGTGTCGCGTACGTAATTCCGGGTACGTGCGGGAAGAGTTGCCAGTTGGTCGGAAAGCCAGTGGAATCATGGGCGGAAAAATCGCTATTTGAGAGGATGTTATGTTCTGGAGTGGCACGCACTGACAGGCTCGAGACGTAGTAGACATACAGCACTGCGAGCAGACAGGCTACCGGAATAATCTGGACAAGGGGGTTTGATAGGATGCGACGCAGTGTGCTCATAGATGTTTCCTTTCGAGTGCGGCGACGGTTACTTGGTTACCAATACGCGGCGGTGATATCCACGTTGACCCTACGTTCTTTTGCTTCGTAAGGTGTGTAAGGTGGGTGAAGCACCGTATGATAGCGGCAACTTGAACGATGTCCATGATGAAGAAAATGACATAGACGACCGGCAGGTAGGCAGAAAGGTATAGCTGTTCCCTGCGCGGCAAGTGTTCGTCGTGCCACAAGGTCAGGAGCATATAAAGCGTCACCGTGAGATAGGCGCCTAAA
>CAMLGO010000005.1 GCA_946479665.1 uncultured Candidatus Saccharibacteria bacterium | reverse complement strand
ATCACCGATCCGACGGCCAAGGATATCGCCGAGAAGCATCTTCATGCTAAACGCGATACGTACGATCTCTACGATCCCGACACGAGTATCGAATTTGGTGCGGCGTATGTGCGCTACCTTGCGAACACGTTGAATATATCAGCAAACGCACCCACCGATGATATGGTGGTACGAATTGCTGCCGGATACAATGGTGGTTTCAAGGCGGCGGCAGCGTATGATAAGGATCACTGGAAGGGCCTTGATGAATATGCCGCACAGACGCGCTTCTATGCCCGCTATGTTCATGTCATGTGGAGCGAGCGAGCCGACCCGAATAGCTTCGCCTATCGTGAGTGGTACGGTGAAGACGGCGGAAACGGCAAGCGGCTTGTCGATCAAGCGCAGGCGTATCTAGCAGAGCATCCTCGCTAGCGGCAACTATTTGAAGCAAGTCTTAGCGGAACGGTCTACTTACGCGGTGGCGTCTTTGGCACGGTTCTTATCCCTAGCCTCTCGCCAGGATTGCTCGTATCTTATGAAAGACTGCAGAGCGGTAGCGCGCTGAAAACGAGTATGCGCAATAAGTGTCCTCTTGGCTCGCTCACCTCTTGGCTCTATTTCCTCTGCGGCTTCATCGTGTGTTTGCCGCGATGCTTTAGTAAGCTGGTAGTCGGTTTGCCGTGCGATCTCGCCAAGTTCACTATCTGTTAGATGCTCTCGTATATTCCGCGCTACATCCGAACTAAGAAATGATTGGTATTCTTTTATACTCGTTTCCGCTCGTTCCTGTAGCTCGTCTAGGATAGGGCTGTCGTCGGCTGACAGGCCCGTGTGCTCTGGTTTTGGAACTCTGGTACTGCTTGGCAGCGTCTCATCTATCTCCAAGAGACCGGCTAATATATTTGTACGGAATGGATCGCGTATTTTTTTCATTGCCTTCGATTCAACTTGAGTGATGCGGCCTTTTGTGACGCCGTAGACTTTACTTATCTCGTCGATTGTCTTGGGCTCACCGTCTGTCAGCCCAAACCGAAGTGCGATGACTCCAGCTTCTCGCTCTGATATCGTGTTAAATACCTTATTGATCTTGTCGTTCTGCTGCTCGATAAATACGTTTTCAACCGCCTCCTCAGTGCTATCATCGACTTCAGGAAGAGTATTAATAGTTGGCTCATCCCATGCGACGCGGACAGCGTAGCCGGCTAGCAGTTGCTTTTGATGATTAGCTCCAGGGACTTCATCGATGATAGTCATGATGTCGGGTGTGTCGATACTATTCTCAAGAAGCCGAGCGGCAGTTTTGCGAAACGCTTGATCGGTTTTTGACGGTAGTGCAATATTGTATGGCAACTCGGCTGGCATACCCTCTTTCTCTAGTCGTCGTTCCCAGAAAAGAACCATCGGATCTACGGTATTGCTGTTCTTTGATACGGTAACGTCACGTAACGATTTTCCATGACTGCGCAGGAGTTGCTGGTATACTTCGCCGCTGAATAAGGCATCGATATTGGTTATGTGCTGGCGACCCTTGTATGGTAGCTGGACATGTTCCGTTCGCCTGCCGAGTGTTCGATGAAGATCGATGTCATCTAGTTCAAGCGCATGGTATGACGTGTACTGTTGCTTGGCTATGCCCGACATGGCATCAACGAAATCAACATAAACGCTCGTTTTGCCATCTGGATTTGGCCGGAGAACGCGGCCTAATAATTGTTTGGTACGCACTGGCGAAGTTGTTGGAGCAAGGTTGAGGCAGAAGCTCGTATCCTGGCTGTCCCACCCTTCTTCAAGTGTGCGAGTAAACGTCAGGACATCGATGTCCCCTTGGGCATAGGCCGCAAGGCGTTTCAGTTGCTCGTCTCTACTAAGGTGCGAGCCGACCTCGACAGCTTTAATCTGCCGATCCGAGCCAGGAGCCTCGGAAATTAAGCGCGCCATCAGGCGAGCGTGTGCGTTCTCAAGGCCCGGTACACAGGCAATAATACCTCTTCGTCCGTCGGATACAAGATCTTGCACGAGGTTTAGCGCTGCGCCATTACGTTCCATGTTGGCGATAAGCGGAGCCAATTCCGTCTCGGTAAATTCCGCACGAATATTCGATAGCTCAAGCGACTGCCCTGTTTCATAAATAACAGGTCGAACTGGTGCCGTAATGCCAGATTCAATGGCAGACAGAAGTGAATATTCAAATAGCGGCTGGTCATATATCTCTTCTGACTTTCGGTCATCTGCATAGTCGGGCGTTGCTGAAAAGCCGATCTTTATGGCGTCTGGCATGTAGGTGGCGAGTGCCTGAGAAGTTGCCTGCCCGAGGCTGCGATGGCATTCATCGGCGATAATAACATCGAACTGGCCGAGGCGTGGTGCGTCGCTCTTTATCTCACTCAGAAGGCCTTGGTATGTGCTGACAACAACGGGCGCTTCGCTATTAGCGCGGCGCGCGGCATAGTGCTGACGAACCTGCCCTGATTCATGCAGATTGCTAAACTTTCCGAGTCCAGTGTTGCTGTCGTGTCCACTAATTTGGTCGGCAATTTGTACACTCGGTGCGAGCATAAGAACGCGCTTTCCGGCCAGTACGGCAGCTTCAGCTAAGACGGATTCAATAAAGGTTTTACCGGTGCTTGTTGCCATCTCGACGTATCCCGAACGCTTACCTTGAGCTAATGACGCTCCAATGGCCTGTATGGCCGCATCCTGATGAAGGTCTAGCCGATGTTCTCTATCTGGTAGATCACGATAAACGCGCTGCAGGGCGGCGGCGACTTCCATCGCATTGGTAGGGGCGGGTTCTTTATTGAATTTGTCGAATTCCATCTGCATAGAATAACATATTTTATACATTTTTGCAATGCTGCTAAAATGGACACGATGCATACATTGACCTATTAACAATAAAATGTTATAATAAATCTAAGTTTCAAAGACAGCTCATTTCATCTACCGGAAAGAGAACCTTCGTGCGTATCCAATTACTCGCCGATGAGCGAGCCCAGGCTGACGTACCCGATATCTTGCGTGTCGGTGCGATCATCACTGATGTATATGGTTATGAGGTTGTGACATACTCCCGACCGGGCATGTTCAACAGGTCGGTCGTAGACAACAAGCTAGATCCAGCGCGTTACAATGCCGCAGTCCTTACGATTACGCTCACCGGATATGATCTTCAGCCCCAGGGTTTGAATTTTGCATTCGGTGTTACTCGTGGTGCTGCGTCGCTTGTCTCGACCGCTCGACTCAATGGTGATAGATGGCGATTTGTCGTAGTTGTACTGCACGAAGTTGGGCACATGCTTGGACTTGTTGATCCGATCTGTCGTAATTACGATAGTCGGAACCATTTCCAAGGCCATTGCCGCAATGCTTGCATTATGCAGGCGGGTAATTCCCTCTCCGATATCGATCGATGGGTCGGCAACGTTAAGCAGGGCGTAATACTTTGCGCCGAGTGCCGACAATACCTTCGAGGTAGGTGAATTATTGTTTTTGAAATTGGTAGGACGCAATGTCCTACCTTTTTCATATCTATCTACTGTTTACTTTTCTTTTCAGCCTTGGTCTTGGTGACTTTCGTGGCGTTTGCGTTTCGCCTTGGTTGCCAGGTGGTTAATAAGAAGATAATTACTCCGATGAGAATCGCAATGACAATGCCTGAGCCAATAATAATTGGCATACAATGGTCGAGTGTGGTGATTGTTTCTGTTTCGTATGAATGTCCGAGGTGAGCAAATGTATTAAGCATAAGGATATTGTAGCACGACATTGTGCGAGCAGTCGGCCACCGCTAGTTAACGCCTCTCGCAATAACCCTGTAAAAGCAAAAGCCCCGTGTCACCACGGAGCGATTGCTCAACACGGTGATACGGGGCGGTTAACCTTCGAATCCGTCGCCAGACGTCCTTGGCTCCAGTAGTGCGCTGCCGAATCGGTTGACCATATTGTCAATTATGGTCGAGCCAGCCTCTAGCTTTGTGAGTCTGTGGCGGCGCTCTTCGACTTCATCCTTCAAGATCTTATCCAAAGACTGAAGAACTGTCAGGCCGAAGTACTTACCCCTTGGCATGTCAGAATCTTCGAAGGCCGTACGGGCGCCAGGGCTCATGAGGTCGTAGCAGTAAGCGGGCCCTTTCAGGTCACTGTCGCTACAGTGCTTCATGAGCCAGAACCACATGAACTCGCCATGGTCATAGCCAAGGTGGATGGACTCCTGAAGGTAAGGATGGCCGCTTACGCTAGAATGAGAGTGGCCTCCTGAATATATCTTGCGAGCTCGGAGCCTGCTGCTGTAGGCATGAGGAGCGTTATTGCGGCCATTGCGATAGGCCTTGGTAATACCCTCCCTGAGATCCCAGACCTCAGAGTTGTCGCTGAAAACATTGCGGTTTCCTACGACATGATCGAGAAGGTCATCTTTACGCAGTCGTCGTCCGATATCGTGTAGAATTTCTACGAGATCCCATGGGGTTGGCGTAGGTGTGTAAGTGCCGTCGCCGGTGACAAAAGCAACGGTTGGTGAATTGAAGTTTCGGGACGTATCCACGATAACTCCTTTCGATTTCAAGGTTCACTTGTGTCATCAGGACGCATCCTTAATGACCCAGTAGCGACGCTACCATATGCAGTATTATGCTTGTTTAGACCGCATTTGCAAGCATGAACAAGAAGATCTGCAAAGAGGTCTTTCATTTATATACTTATGCCCCCTCCTTTGGTGGATGGACCTAGGGACTATCAAAGACAATTACGGCTGATCATAATATGTAGTCTTGCTGTAATCAATGAGGCCTTCAAATATCTCTCGGCAGTATACAGAGGATTCTTCCGACAGCTCTGTATACTTCGTAGCAAATTGCTCATATGTTATTGGCGCCTCGGCGTAAGATCTCCAGTTGTCCAAATCACCCATTACTAATTGCTGCATCTTATCAACCGACCAGACAAATAGAGATTCTTCGTCGCCTTTAGACTCGTATCTTTGCATAAACGTGATCATATCGCTAAATTCGTTGAATTCTTCAGACAATCTCTTTAGTGATTCTTGCTCGCGTAGTACTTTCTGATTTCGCTCGGCCGTACTGGCAAAGGTGGGTACATCTCCAGCGTATCTTTCAACAAAGTCATGAGTGATTGCATATTTAAGGATCTTAGCTATATCCAAATCAAGATTGTATTTATCATGGATATACCAACATAAGATTGCTACGGTCATACTATGCTCGATATCATTCTCGCGCCTATGGGTTTTAGGCAAGTAATGTTTACGATTTATTAGCGAGAGGTCGATAATCATTCGTTGTAGAGAAAATAGTAGAGGGTCCGGACTAGACATAGGGTTAGTATAGCAAACAAATTGAGTCTTCATTTTGAAGGTCCGTTTCATGACACCTGCAATTGAAACCCCGGCAGATGAACCTGTGACTTTTAATCCCAACCTAACTCAAGCGACGCATGAGCTTTCGAGTTCTCATCTTCGACATCTTTTAGAAGAAATATCCGATTAATTCGAATCTCTTGATTGCTAAATAAGCTGTCGTCTAGCACCATTTTTCCATCATATTCGGCGGTGATGTGGGGTAAATAATTGACTCCATCTCGATCGGGGTATCGCGAGACTATAGTATCTCCCATGAATGAAATAAAGTTTTGGTGAAAATTCATTAACTCAGATGTAGGCTCCACCTCTAGTATCTTGACAGGCATACGGTCGAGCTGGATAAGCCCTTTTGTTTTGATAGAGAAGGCCTTAGTTCCATTGCAATACTCGGCTATCTTAGCCAGTAGTTCATCTTCATCAATGTCAACGATCTTAAAACGTCGCTTCAAGGCAATCTGCGGATACCAACCACCGGCGCCATGATAGACAGGTTCGCCTATTGTCGGCTCTCTATCTATGAATGCAGCTAGTTGATATGGAAACTCAAAACTCATATTTTCATCATAGCAAACAAAAAAGACTTCCGAAGAAATCTTTGATCATGCAGTCGTTTTGTGTGAGCAGTTTTATACCATGCTCAGGGTTCATGGGTCCTTGAAGACCCCCTAGCTGTATAGCCTACGGTTCTCGACGCTCTCATTGATGCAATTTGTCCAAACCGTAGTAGTAACTGTAGTCTAATGAATCAAGCGGACTCGATTCATTCTAGTTGTTGTCACCGCTGAGGAGCTCGTTTTCCCGCCTCCCCTCGCCGGATGAGACTGTTGACGGGTTGCCGTCAACATCTGCGCTACCTATCGACTCGTTGTAACGACTTCTTTGATCGCTAGCATCGCGCAGGATTCTTCTGTCCTCTGCCGAGAGCCATCTGGGGTGTCGTCCCATATCGAAACTTCCTTGTCTCTAGATCTGCGGTATTCGTTACCGCACACGATAGTCAAATAAGTATTTGACCTTGACGCGGATTATATAACCATATTCATTAGGGGTCAATATTATGACAAAATTCAAGGCCTCCGAGGAGGTCTTTAATCATTCTTTATGCCCAGTAGTCTCTAGCGGGTGAACTTAGAGCTATTTCTTCTCGAAACACGTTCAGATAATGTCAGCTACTCGATATCCGTAATACCTAACATCTCCGGTTACCTCTGCTAGCTTTGCCGGGAAAGCGCTTGGATCAAAGTGGCTCCTCTCCTCTTCACTTGGTGCGTCTACTTCTAGGATATACAGCCTGCCTTCGGAAAACTGATCAAATTTGATAGAAAAAGATATATTATTTTGAATATATTCAAATTCATGGCGCTTTTTCTCAAGATGTAGTACGGAGGAGCTAAGGAGTTCTTCGTATGCTTCTTTCGTAATCTTATCCTTTTGGGAAGTCCTTTTGCCGTCTTTGGTCAGTTTCGATATTAATAAAATTTGAATATCGCCAGTATCAAATGCCTTATATGCAATCTTCTTCTCATTGGCTTCGCCTGTTTCGAGCCAATCAACAATAAGAGTAAACGAAGTTGCCTCATTCTCATCTAGAAATTTATGATCAATTGCTTCAACAACAAATTTTCTTGCATTATCATCAAGGAGTTCACTTTTCTCAGGAGTATTTATGGGGAGCTTTTCTGACACGGTACTTATTATAGTCCTTTCTTCCCTTGTAACAAAAAGCCTGCAGGCGCACTCTTATTGTCCGTACAGAGCATGCTTTAAGTTAGTTTGGCATCTTTTCTTCAAGCTGTCGAGCTTTGTGCTTCATCCACCTGCCCATTCCTCCTGAGAGGACGCCCAATACTGGAATCATTAGAGCAAAAGGTCCCGCTAGCATTAAAGTGTTGACGCTAGTGACGATGATCATGCCTGTCGGCACAAGTATGAGTGCGCCAATAAAGTACAAGAAGTTGCCTGCTAATCTTAGAGTTGCTACGGTCATACTCGCAATTATACCAAATAGAAAGATCTCCGGAAAAATCTTTGATTATTGGCTTATGTTCAACAGCTTTCGCTAGACGAACTTCGGAGCTTTAAGTCTTCCGGGTGGGGTTATGTGCTCCCTGAAGAATGATCTCAGCTGCTTCTGCAAAACCGTCTCTATCTATATCTCCAACGACATAGTTGGCATTCTGCTTGAGGATACCTTCGCCGTTTCCCATTGCAATCTTCAGGCCGCATTCCTCAAACATCAAGACATCATTTGCACCATCTCCGATACATGCTGCCTCCTCGCGTTTGACACCCAAGAGTGACAGCAAGTGCCTTGTTCCGCTTCCCTTATCTACACCGCCTCTTAACACGAGAAGCCCTACTTCATTTGTCTGCCCCGCCCCCTCATTTACAACGTGATAAACTCCATCCAGGCTGGATAGCTCATCCAGTACATCCGAGATGCGACCCTTATCGATGATTGCCCATACGGAGTTGAACTTGGACGGATCCGACGCAGACGGCGCAAGGTCTAACGGATGGTTGTGCCCTAACTTCTTATATAGCAAATTGCAGACAGTCTGGAGGGTGTGGGTGTCTAGGCTTGCTTCGTATAATATCTCACCGGTCGGCATATCTCGTACCGCAGCTCCACCTGCAAATATGCAAGGGCCGGTGATGCCAAGTGAATTCAGCACATCTCGTGATTGCTCGAAAGTTCGACCAGTCACGGCGGCGACAGCCAGGCCTGCTAGGTGCAGGCGTGAGATTGCTTCTACTGCGCTGCTTGGGATCAGTGCGTCAATTTCAGCAATATCCGATAAGTGCGGTTGATATTGCACCAGTGTGCCATCGATGTCGGTGACAATGGCTTTATAGAGTAGTTCGGACATGGATACAGTATATAACAAAAGACCCCCGCAAGGTCTCTTATCATGGCCGCGTTTGCGAGCCCTTCGTAGACGAGCTTAGAACTTTCTATGTCACAAATTCGAAAGATAAAGCATTGTGGTCGGATAATTTTTCGCCAACTCCTAAAGATGTAAAAGCATATTCACGAGGCATCAATATGTAATCAAACGTAGCAGCTTCAGACGGGAATGAAATGTACTTGCTAATTTCTGTTGAAGCAACGTAGTCTGCCGAGTAGAGGTGGCTTACTGTTTGTAGATCAAATATATTAAAGTCACCCAAGATGATGCTGCTCTCATTGCGATTTTTAGTAATTAGTAGCGTTTCTTCGAGTTGTTCGTGTGAGTATTCATTATTTGAGAAGTGGACGTTCGTAAAGTTAACCACTCTGTCGTTTATCAATAGACTTACTTTTTGAATAATGCGAGTGTGTTTGTCGTCCTCCCTCTTCCTGAGGACTATAACTTCACTATCTACAATCGGGTACCTGCTCAGTACCGCCAACCCTTCGCGCGATTCTTCGTTCTGAGATGACTGAAAGATACGACTGACGCTCGTTTGGCTATATAGGTATGGAGTTGATAATAGTGAGTTTAAGTACCTCGATTGGCTATAGGGTGAGTATTCGGGGTTAAATTTTACTTCTTGGAGAAAAACGGCATCTGAATCCGCTGCTTCTAAGTAAGATACAATGTTTGATTCTCGCTCGTGCCAGTTCTTGTAGCCAGCTAGGTTAAGAGATGTTACTTTCATGTCCATACTATATCAAACAAAAAGATCTCGAGGGAGATCTTTTATTGTTGTGCTTATGCTCGGCGGCCCCTATTGGACGAACTTTGCAACTATAATTTCATCATATGATTTTTGAGATAAAAAGAAATAGCCCACCGAAAGAGCTTATACTGACTCTAGACCTATCGGCCTAATCCTAGGTCGATATAAGCCGAATCGGCAAGCTACTTCGATGGGCTAGGCCCTACTTTTGTGAATCAGTGTATGAGATCAGCGGTAT
The DNA here is from genome assembly GCA_946479665.1 of uncultured Candidatus Saccharibacteria bacterium. Next base: position 11,678 of record CAMLGO010000005.1, on the reverse strand, counting down.
GCAAGGTAGACCTCGGTCTTGGGGCTACTGCCTGCAATTCGAGGCTGACATTCAATGACAGTGGTCGTCGTACCGCCACCCATCATCGATTGGTTAAACCGCTGCGTCTTTACGCTGCCTACCATTTTTACACCGTCGACAAATATATTGAACGAGTCGGCTTTCTTGTTGAGGGCAGCATAGAGGGCCAGCAGACTGGGCGCATAGCAAGCGTCGGCTGCCCTGCGATAGATAGCTTCATCCTCTCGCGTTTCGAAGCTGACGGAGCGCCAGGTTTCAAAGCACGAATAGATAGCCGGTACGTACGGTGGCGCATAACGCCGGGTTTCAAAAATTGACTTCTGACGACGCACAACGTAGCGAATGTTATTCACTGGATTCCTTTCGTAGAGGTGCGCCTTATCGCACACCAAATGGTTAATGCGATTAAGCTATCTAATATTATAGCAGTTATGCTAATAAATGTCAATGTCTACGGTGGCATGGAGAACTTAAAGAGCTATTTAGATGCCTCCGGTGTACAATAAAGAAAATGCATACAATCTTAAACGAAAAGTACTTAGGTATGGCTGCGGTAGCTATATTAACAGCTGGCCTCGTCTTTTTAGTTAGAAAATGGCCAAAGGATATTCATCACACGTTTAGCCAACACGCTGCTACGGATAGAGTGTCTACTATTTATTATTCACTCCTTTTTGCAGTAGTGCTACCTATCTTGGCTGCATTTTTCTTATCATGGTTCATCCCAACTTTTAATATCTCACCGGCCTTTACTGTTCTAATTTGTCTGTCGCTGGTTTGTCAGTATGTGTGTACACTTGTTCCCGAAGTCGGCAAGTATGTGAAGATGCACCAAGCTTTAGCTGGTATCTCCGGATTACTGCTACTGCCTAGTCTTGTTGTATGTATAGCTGCCCCAAACATTGGCATGGCTGACAGAATCGCAATTGCTATCTCTGCAATTGTCATGGCTACAGTTCTTCTTATTGTTGCGTGCAAAAAGATTAGATATGCACTCATACTCCAGTCGATGTACTTCATCGCATTCTTTGCGCCTATATTGGTAATTTCGTATATTTAAAAAGACCTCTAGGTAGAGATCTTTTAAGCATAGGCCCTAGTGGGCGAACTTCGGAATCTTACGAGTAGTGCTTCTTCCAGAAATTAGCGTAATAGCCAGATATAAGTGAGGCTACTGCGTCCATGTTTGCAAACTGAAAGTCGATAATCTCACCTTTCTCAACTTTTAGTGCAGTATCTTCTGTGATTACTTCGCTTGCTTCATACACCAAAAAGAGGAGCTCTTCATCCTGTTTGTAGACGGTGCCTTTTAATTGCAGACCGTCTTTGGATATGGCAAGACTAAGCTCTTCTTGCACTTCTCGTACTACGGCATCTTTCGGGCTCTCGCCACCATCTACCCCACCACCTGGAAGTTGCCAGGACTTTTTATAATTCGGCTTAGCTAAAAGAACATTTCCTTGATCGGATTTGATAACAACCTTCACGACAATCATCTTTTGAGGCTGTTGCGCTCGCCAGATTCTGTTTTCTTCTTCGGTGTGTTCCTTGGTCATGAGGTTAATATAACAAAAAAGACCTCCATAGAGATCTTTTATTTATTATGTTTATGCTTGGCAGGGCCTCAAGGATGATTGTCGAAGCTATTGTGGGATAATATAGTTATATGCCTAGGTTAATCATCATTCGAGGAAATTCCGGAAGCGGCAAGACAATAATTGCCAAACAACTACAACAAGACTTTCAGCCTAGATTCGTAAAGGATTTAGACCATGGAACTATGCTTGTCTCACAAGACGTTATCCGTCGTGATATCCTTCGAGTGAAAGACGGCCCAGATAATCCATCCATTCAGCTAATAAAAGACACCGCAACCTATGGGTTAAGTATAGGCTTTGACGTTATTATTGAAGGCATTCTAGTTCGAAGCGTGTATGGCGCAATGTTGCGTGAGCTCTCGGCTCTATTTGATGAAACGCACGTGTATTATTTCGACATATCATTCGAGGAAACGCTGCGCCGTCATCAGACAAAGCCAAACGCGCACGAATTCGGAGAAGAAGAAATGCATCGATGGTACGTGGCGAAAGATGTCCTTAATCTACCCAGTGAAAAATTGTTTACTAATGACCAATCGCAAGATGAAATTTTGCAAGCTATCTTGAATGATTTACGATAAAATGACACGCCATTGATGATGTGTCATTTTTGTTGGCAGTGCCTAGTGGACGAGCTTCGCAACCACTACTCTTTTTTAGTAGCTTGCCTTGCTGAAAAGATCAAATCAATTCCGATCAATATCACTACCGCAAACATAGCACTGGCTTGAAGAATATCATAGGTTCTAAATAAGCCAATAGCGTAAGCGATTACAATAAGGATCGCAATAATTTTTGTGATCAACAGAAATTTGCTTGAGTGTTTCATATCCTAATCATAGCAAATAAAAAAGACTTCCGAAGAAATCTCGTGTTGTAGCTAATCATCTGAAAGAATTCATCTTCCTTCGTCTAGAGTGTGCGTCGTTGACTACTTATTGATAAGGTGTTACAAACATATCATGGCGATCGAAGATAAGGTTGACTACGAAATGGAAATCGACCAGCGTGAGAACAATGGTCTCAAGAAAAGAAAGGTTCTGGAAGTTGCCGCCAGACATGGCGTAGACACCGAATTCAACAAAGAAATTTTAGGAGAAATATCTGAAATACTTGGCCACGATAGCTATTACAGGGCATGGGAATGGCACAGACGTGCTGTTGCCGAAATAAAAGAATTGCCCATAAGAGAACGAACAAAACTAGGCTGGAAAGGCTCCGACGAGGTCACCGATCTTGCAAGCTTCCGCAAGAAACGAGGCAAGGGCCCTCAAGACGAGGGACCTAAAGTTAGCTAATTAGTTAACGACTCTCGATTCGACAAGACCCAGTCAATACAATATAGCCTCGATCCACGAGTAGAGCCTCGCTCCTATGGATCGAGGCTCTACTTATATTCTCAATAGCCCCTAATGGACGAACTTAGAACTCTTCAAGAATAATCTTTAGACCATTAATCACTTCGTTTAACGGTCTTTCATTATCAATAACCATCTCGTCTGGGTGATTTTCGATAGGATTATTCGTCATCCAATCTAAAGCATGCGATTCATCTATTGTAGGATTAAAGTCCAATTTTCTCTCCGCGCTTTGGACGCGATTAATGAGCTCCTGTTGACTCACCTTCAAACGAATAATCTTAGTTTCGACACCTAACTCAGTTGCCATACTTGTGTAAGAGTCGATACTGCCGAGACTACTAAAACCACGCGCGACAATAACAGACTTCCCTTCAGTGAGAAGTTTTCTACACATCGCTAATTCTAGTTGAGCAATCTCATCGTAGATACCTTCATCATCTCCTGCGATATTCGCGATAAATGTAAGAATGGCATTATGGTCAATAAATTCGCTGGCGCCAGTAGCATGCAATTGCTTGCCGATAGTCGTCTTGCCAGATCCAGGATAGCCACGAAGGATGATAAGTCTTGCCATTGTTTAATCATACCAAACAAAAAGACCTCCGCAGAGATCTTTCATCATTGTGCCTATGCTTGGCAGCCCCTAGTGGAAGAGTTCAGAACTATTTAGACGGAAGACTCCATGAATAAACTATCACCAGTTACCTTAAAGCCTGATTGTAGCATTTGATTGCGGAATGGGTTCGTATCGGCAAGTTCTGCGTATAAGTAAGAAATACCAAGGTCGTTAGCCGACTTTAGCAACTCAGACATAATTGCAGCACCAATACCTTGGTTTTGATTTGTAGGGTGGACTGCGAGGTCACATAGCACCGCATGGCGAACATTTCCAGCAATACACGCCATGCCAACTAATTTAGATTCAGGATTACGAACACCCACAATCACCAAAGACTGATCAATATATTCTTGCCATCGGTCTATCGTGTCGCCTTTCCAGTTCACCGATTCTCGCAATGCAATAATTTCAGCTGGATGAATATCTACCTTATTAACAAAGTAATATTGTTCAGGTAACGCAGTATTTTCAAAAGTAGCATCCTTCATGACTTAATCATACCAAACAAAAAAGACTTATTCAGGATTTCAACTTATCGGGTAACTTGCTAGACTAGCTATATGAATCCTTCATTATCCGAATCGCAAACCATACCGTGTGACGTCGTGCTACTACCGAACGAAGAACAATCCAAATTAGCAATCGAGGCAAGTCAGTTATTATCTCAACAAGGCAGCCTCTTTACTTTAGACAATCAGAACTTCTACGCTCACGTATCGCTATACATGTTCCAAATGGGCATAGATACTCAGGATGCCTGTATTGCGGCTTTACGACAAATAGCAGAACAAAACGATATGCAACAACTTGAACAAGATGGGTATTTTTACCAGGACTCAGGATTCGGTAAAGGATATGTAGATGTAGCCTATGCGAGAAATGGAGAGACCGACTCCCTGCAGGAACGTGTCGTTAACGTGTTTAATAACCTTCGTGCTGGCATGCGAGAAAGCGACAAGCAAAAAATGACTGATGCGACCGGTCTTAAGCTAGAAAATCTTCAAAAATACGGCTACCCAGCGATCGGTGAGTTGTTTCGACCACATGTCACACTCACTAAGTTTCCAGCAAAGATTGAACCTGATCTTGCTGTTTTACCTCCTTCAGCAATCTTCAATGGAGAGTTCACCCGCGTTGGTCTGTTCGAGATGGGACCAAATGGAACATGCATAAAAAAGATTGCCGAGTTTAACCTAAGGTCTTAGTTAATATTCGTAAAGTAACAAAAATGACTTCCGAAGAAATCATTTATCATTGCGCTTATGCTCGGCAGCCCCTAGTGGACGAACTTCGGAACTTTAGTGCTATCGGTCGTGATGGAATGGTAAATTTTTGAGGCTATGTCCTTTGGCGCCAGATCGGGATCGGAGAACTTTACTTCTGAATCTATAAAAAAAGTTTCATGCCAATATTTCTCTATCATTTCATCATCAATTTCATACAAGATGTCACTAACAACTCTTGTTTTCGCTCTGTTTTTACAGATCTCTAGCGGTGGATAGAGTAAGTAGCTAACCAATACGTAGTCGTGCTTACTCGCAAGTGTGTTATATAAATTGATTTGCTCCCTGCTCGATGAGTGGATGTCAACAATAATATCTCTCCCCGATTCCATTAGCTTATTTGCTAGAAAGCCTGCCGTCTGGAGAGCTATAGTGCGCCGCCAATCAGAGGAAGCCTTATTATCAATCTGTCTTTTGAAAGAATCGAAATCAATGATACTTGCATCGCCCACCAATTCTCTTAATTCAGTGACGACTGAAGTTTTACCTGCTCCAACTGGACCTCGAATGATAACTATCTTATTTTTTGACATATAGGTATTCTAACAAAAAGCCTCCATTTCGGAGACTTTTTGTTATTGTGCTTATGCTCGGCAGCCCCTAGTGGATGAGTTTAGAACTTTTAATACGCGATTTCACTATCAGGATTGCGATGATCACAACAAGTCCGAATGTACTATACATTGCCACAGCCTCCAGTAGAGGTACGGTTGTAATGGGCTCTTTTTTTGTTTCCTGGCACGCTCCAGCGTATGGATTGACTTTATCGTCACACGCCACTCCTATGCCAGTGCCTACAGTGTGATTTGCTCGCACATAGATAGACGATAGCCATCCGCCACAGACAATGAATGTGGCAATGACAAGGCAAATCATAAGAATCTTTCTTTGTTTATTCATGTTCATACTATACCAAACAAAAAGACCTCCGAAGAAATCTTCTATCATTACGCTTGTATTAACATTCACTCATGCAAGGTCTTATTTAATTGAGAATGATGCGGCACTGAGTGACATTGCCATAATTAAAGCCACTGCCACCGGCGCTACATGGCTGACTGGCTCCGTTCAGATGATAGCGAATCATGTTAGCACCGGATTCAAAGCTCGCACCGGCCACAATCGAGCCACTCGGCATAGTCATTGGAACGGTGCTGGCATTTGGAATTGAGCCAACCGTCTTCAGGGCGGTGTTAAAACTAGCCGTCTCCTGTCCGGCGGGTGAGATGCCATCGGCCTGCGTAAAACAGATACTATTATTATAGCCCGTGCCAAGACACGCATAACCTGATGGGGTGGATGGATAATTGCCGTTAAGTTCTTTGTAGAGCATGAGGAGTTTGACGCTTTGGTTAACGGCAGTACTTGTCTTATTGTTCTCTGCTCTGGTCTGCACACCGTTATATGCCACGATGGTAATCGCCGCCAGGATGCCGATAACAACGATGACGATCAGAAGTTCGACAATCGTAAAGCCGTGTTGTTTTTGTTTTGCCCACATATTAGATCTAAGTATAAAGCATGTAAACGTAAGGGCAAGCAAAAAAGACCTCCGCAGAGATCTTTTTTCATTATGCTTATGCTTGGCAGGGGCACGTGGAATCGAACCACGATCCTAGGTTTCGGAAGCTCATAAGCTAACTTATAGACGACATCTCAAAATATGAACGATCAATAAGCTATAGGGCAACCTCACAACTTATAGTTATGTACTATAAGTTCTTTTTTATCGGACCTTTAGGCTGGTGTCGGTGTGTGTCACGAGTGGATCGAGGAAAAACTCGATAATTCGACGCTTGTCGGTTGTTATCTCTGACGTCACTGACATGCCTGGACTTACGTCAATCGTATTATCTTTTGATGTTTTCGCATCATCGAGAGTCACCTTCATTTTGTAGACCGATCCTTGTTTCTGGTCATCAAATGCATCAGCACTGATGCTTTTTACCGTCCCGTTGAGATAGCCATAGCGCTGGAAGGAATAGGTGTCGACTTTGACGGCTACCTTCTGCCCAACTTTCACGAAGCCGACGTCTTTGTTCTGAAGTGTCGCTTCAACGATAAGCGGCGTGTTCTCGGGAACAATGACGATAAGTGGCTGAGCGGCAGTGACGACGCCACCGATTGTATTTGAAGCCAGCGATAAGATAGTTCCGCCGACTGGTGCCTTTATGGATAGCTGTTCGATGTTCTTCTTAGCTTTCATCAGTAGATCTTCAAGTTCAGCAATATGCTTATCTTGATCGACGACGCTCGATGAAGTTGTAGATGTATTTTCTGCATTAAAACTACTAAGATTGCCCTTCGCTTGGTCAATGCCTGCTCTCGCCTGTGTGACTCGTTGCTTTTGTGACATGAGAGTACTTTCGAGGCCTCCTATTTGTCGAGTAAGGTCGTCAAGCTGAGCTTGTAAGTTACTTTTCTGCGATCCTGACGCCTGGGCAATTTGATTTCTTAAATCTTGTTCACGAACGTGGCCACTTTGAATACTTTCTTCAAGTGATCTTTGCGCCTGTTGTTCGTTGCTGAGTTGTGATTGTGCCTGAGAGATACTCGACGATAAAAGCTGACGTCGAACTTGGGCCGCTGAAGCTTTTGAATCTGTAAGATGCAAAAGATCTTGTTTTGTGTCATCTGGAATATCTGCCTGATTTACGAGTTCGGTAATATCTTCGCCGGCAAGTGTCTTCTTCATAATGTCACGCTCAAGTCGGGCGGTCGCTAGTGATTTTTCGGTCGACTTCATCTCACTCGTCGCAAGAGATGAATCGAGTTCAATGAGCAGTTGTCCTTGTTTCACATGTTCACCTTCGCTTACTCGAATGGACGTAATGATTCCTTGACTAGCAGGTTGGATTGTCTTGACGTTTCCGACAGGGATAACCTTACCTTGAGTGGTTGCGATAACATCAATCTTTCCGAAATATGACCACACTAAAGCGATGGCAAGTAGTGTCACGATCAACCAAATGATAATCCGTCCAAATGGCGAGGATGGCGTCTCGATAATCTCAAGCGCCGACGGTAGGAACTCGTACTGAAGATTGTCGTTTGTTCGATTACGCAGTAGTTTCATGGCTCGCCCCTCCTAGCTGCTGATTATAGAGATGAGCATATAGCCCCTGTTTTTTAAGTAGCACTCCAGGCGCTCCGTATTCGACTAATTGACCTCGATCGATTGCCATGATCATGTCAACGTCCTTTAGGGTCGAAAGACGATGGGCGATAATAATGACAGTACGACCTTCGGTAATAAGTTTGAGATTTTTTTGGATAATATTCTCAGATTCATAGTCAAGCGCTGACGTTGCCTCGTCGAAGATCAAAATACGTGGATTGTGCAGTAATGCTCGAGCAATGGCGACGCGCTGCTTCTGTCCGCCAGATAATCCCTCGCCCTTTTCACCTACTATCGTGTCGTATCCTTCTGGTAGTTCGAGAATAAACTCATGGGCGCCGGCGATAGTCGCAACACGAATAATCTCATCCATGCTTGCGGACGGGTTATGAATGGCAATATTTTCTCGCACAGAAGCATTAAACAGGAAATTCTCTTGTAAAACGACGCCTACCTGGCGACGTAGCCAGGCTGGGTCGGTCAGTGAGATATCAACACCGTCGATCATGATTTTTCCAATCTCGGGTACGTACAGACGTTGAATGAGCTTCGAGAGCGTACTTTTACCTGAGCCGCTACGACCAACGACCCCGACGACCGTACCAGGACGAATGCCAAAGGAAATGTCACGAATAACTTCTGCTCCATCGGGGCGGTAGCGGAAACGTACTTTCTCAAAACGGATATCACCTTTAATGCTCGGTAAGCGTGATTTTGATGGATCGATCGTCGGCTCAGATTTTGAGTTAAAGATGTCACCGAGTCGTTTGATGGAGATGCCCGTCTGCTGGAAGTCTTGCCATGATTGTACAAGGCGCAGAACCGGCCCGCTGACACGTCCTGAGAGCATTCTAAAGGCAATCAGCGCACCAATCGTTAAGTCACCCGACATCACGAGGTGAGCACCGTACCAAAGGAGCGCGAGGTCGGCAATCTTTTGAATGAGTTGACCAATGGCACCGGCGTTCCCTGAGAGAATCGCTGTCTTGTAACTCGCTTTGACGTAGTTAGCTAAGCGACCTTCCCAGTTCTTTTGCACCTCTGGCTCGAGTGCGAATGACTTAATGGTCTGGGCGCCTGTTACTGATTCGACAAGATATGATTGCGACTCAGCACCAGCGTTAAACTTCTCGTCAAGCCGTCGACGAAAGAGCGGCGTAACAATAGCCGATAGAATGATAAAAAGCGGCAGGCTTGCAAGGACGACGAACGTTAACGTCGAACTATAGAAGAACATGACGACAATGTAGACTGACATGAAGAGAACGTCAATTAAGGTAGTGAGCGGTGTACCAGTCAGGAATTGGCGGATAGTCTCAAGCTCCATGACACGCGCGGTCGTGTCGCCAACACGGCGAGTTTCGAAATAGCGGAGTGGCAACGAGAAAAGGTGTTTAAATAGTCGGGATCCCAAAATAACATCTATGCGACTTGACGTATGAGTAAAGATGTAGCTTCGAGCGATACCCATTAAGGCTTCAAAGATTGCAATGACTACAAGCCCAAAGACAATCACATCAAGTGTTGACGTACTGTGATGAACAAGCGCCTTGTCGATGACGACCTGTGTCATGATTGGCGCAAAGATACCGAGAATCTGCAGTGCAAAGGCGGCGGTCAGGACTTCTAGAAGAGGCTTCTTGTATTTGATAATCGTCGGAATGAACCATTTAATATCAAATTTACGATCAGCCTCTTTCCAAAAACGCTGCGTAAATAGCATGGCTCGCCCTGTCCATTTTCGCTTAAAATCGGCCACCTTAAGAACGACAGGTGCTTTGCCGTCGGGCATCAAAAGTAGTAGCTTGTCGTCGTCAACTTTCGCGAGAATGGCAAACTTTTCTTTCTTAAGGCCGACAATCACTGGCAAGGGAAGTTTTTTAAGGTTGGCAAAGTCGACGGTTGCAGCTTTTGCTTTTAGCTTTAGTTCTCTAGCTGCGCGCAAAATGTCGTGTTCGGCCATCCCCCCTTTGCCAATAGCGAGTGCGTGCTTGATTTGTTCAGGGTCGGCAGCAATACCATGGAAGTGAGCAACATTTACAAAACAGTAAAGACCAGGATCGATCACCTGATTTTCTTTACTATCTGCCGTCTTGGCGACCAATTTCTTAGCCGCCTCTTTTTTGCTGCTCTCAGGCATGAATATATACCCGCTCGGGAAGCGCTATGCGCCTCCCGAAACTACTCCTTCATCCCACCTGTTTTGTAATACTTAGGAGTGTATCAGATATTTATCAGGTTGACTAGGGTCGCTAGGCAGTCGGAGCTGTCCAATATTGCGATGTAATGGCCTGCACGTCTTGCGGTCGGTCAATCAATGCCTGACTCCACGAAATGCCACTGTTGTCGTTCGAGAACGAGGCCATCGCTTGAATGAGCTGATCGACTTGTGTGTTACTAATGGTACTTCCGTCCGCTGCTTTGAATGTCTCAACTTTGTAATCGTTATATTGGTAAGCGTAGTCGACAGTAACGCTATTTGTCGATCCGGCTACAAGTACCTGAAGTGCGCTGCCTGATTGCTGGAATATCAAACTATCTTGACCTTGGTCGAATCTTACCAGATCGTTGCCGCTGTACTCATTGATATGATCAGCGCCAAACTCGCCACTGAATACGTAGGTGTCATCGCTAGCGCCACCGTCTAAGTGGTCGTTGCCGACACCACCATCCAGGGTGTCATTTTCACCTTCACCATAGAGATAGTCGTCACCTGATCCTCCGTACAGTGTATCGTCGCCACTCGAGGCGTAAATATAGTCGTTACCTCCAAGCGCCGTAATTGTATCACCATCTTCATAGCCGTAGAGTGATTCGCTGGCTTCCGTACCATCTACTGTGCGGACAAGGTTCTTTATGTCTGCAATACCCCAGACAGTACCGTCATCGAAATGGAATTGCTCGACAGCATTTGAAGTGGCGCCCGTATACCAAGAGCTATTCTTGTAGTAGTAACTGAAGAAGCGTTCGATCGTGAGTGTGTCTGACGTTCCATCGATCGTCAGCTCAAGGTCGCCATTTGACAGACGCTTAGCCCTAACATCGGTTGGACTGACTCCTGCAGTAAACTCGACGATATCAAGACTTGTGCCAGATCCGTTGTCGCTGTCATAAATGACATCTGCACCAGAACCGAGTCCAAATACGTACGTATCATTACCTACACTACCTTCGAGGCGGTCGTTGCCCGTGCCGCCATCAAGCTGGTCGTTACCCGAACTACCATAGATATTGTCGTTACCACTTTCACCGTTAAGACTATTGTCTAGGCCGGATCCAGCATAGATATTATCGTCCCCTGCGCCGCCAGCAATAATATTCTGCTGATCACCAAAGCCTGAGATTGAATCTGCCGACTCTGTTCCGGTCAGATAGCGTGCCTTATCCTTGATCGTCTCAATATTCCAGACAGTGCCGTCTGCAAAGCGGAATTCTTCTACCGCGTTCGAGTTGGCGCCCGTATACCAAGAGCTATTCTTGTAGTAGTAACTAAAGAAGCGTTCGATGGTTAATTTGTCGCTCGTACCAGCGATTGTTAACTCAAGGTCGTCATTCGTAAGTCGCTTAACTGAAATGTCCGCCGGATTGATATCTTCCGAGAAGGACACGACGTCAATGCTACCGTTTTGGCCATGATTCGTATCGTAAATGACATCCTGGCCATCGCCAAGTGCAAAT
>CAMLGO010000004.1 GCA_946479665.1 uncultured Candidatus Saccharibacteria bacterium | reverse complement strand
TATACACATTCTACAAAGGAGTTGAAGCGTTTTGCGCTCCACCAAATCAATTCGGCGCGACATTCAGATTAATATCTCAGTGTCTGCGATTGCGCTTGGCTGTGCAATTTTTTTTGCCATCGCTTGTTTTGTCTATCTTACGTTCAATAATGCCATGACTGCCCTGCTTTGCCTTTTGATTGCAGCGTTCTTCATCGGCAAAGCAGCGAACTATATATACGAACACCGCGAAGCACTTGCCGCGCAATACCCCGAGCCAGCCATCGACCTATAGGATCGATGGGCGCCCCGAGAGCATGACCGCCTAGGCGGCATTCACTATGCCGGCTTAGCCAGTAGTGCTCTCGGGCACTAACCAAAGCCATCATGCCACGCTCAAAATGGTTTTGGTTAGTGTCCTCTGCTATACTACATCTTAGATAAAGTGAGTTTTTATAATGGAATTTGAGAATAATCAGCCGACTGACGATGAACAGCGTCATCTTGCCGAGACAAAAAAGATAACATTGCAGCCGCTACATACTGGGATAACACCAGATCCTATTCCTGATGCCGAGATAGCCGCTCGCAACACTCAAGAAACCTCGCCTAATATGCCGAATGATACCGAAGATACTAAAGAGCTGCGACTTATGGAGCCAAGCAAAAGTGCGCTCGACAAGCCGGTCCTCGGCGAGTCCGTCGCGCCCGCCGCTGCCCGTTCATCTTTACTTATCCTCGTAGCGGCACTTCTTGCCGCTGCCGGCGCCACAGCCTGGCTATGGATGAACGCCACCTAAGATCATAGCCACCAAAAAACCACCCATAGATAGGTGGTTTCTCAGACATATAAGGCTCTCAACTCTTATGAAGTTGCTCGCATAGAGCTTTGTTCTCGCAGTTCTAAGATTTTTTGCTTTCGAACTGTTTATGATTATATATCGAGGTCATCAAGTTCCGCAAGCTCTTTTCGAGTGTTTCTTGCGAGAGTTGACTCGTTATCCACAGGCTCATCTGTAGAGTTTTTCACAGGCTCGTCACTAAGGTCGTCCGATGATATCGTATAGTTTTCACGCTCATCATCATTATTAACAATTTTGAGGTTGTAACGAGCATCATTCTTTGTGCCAAGTGCACGAAGCAGCGTACGAAGACTTTGTGCAGTCACCCCCCGCTTGCCAATAACGCGTCCAAGATCGTCAGGATTGACAGTGAGAGTCAAAAGGACGCCTTTTTCATCGATAACACGCTCTACCACTACATCGTCAGGGAACCCCACGAGTGATTTCACGATATATTCTACGAATTGCTGGTCTATTGTCGACATTATGCCCTCCAAAGTCTACGGTCTCTACAACTGATATCGTATTTCTATTGTACCATGCCCATTGGAGGACATATTACATTGACATATACCTCGGTAAATTCTATACTATGCATGCGTCACATCGATGCACGGAATGAGAGGGGTAAATCGTGTCCACCGAGGCAATTTACGAGAGTGATACTGAACGCACCGCCCGCCTCACTGGCGAGCAGCTAACCGCAACAGCCAAAACCACGTCCGAAAAGTGGTCAAATGAAGAGGTTAACCTTGCTCGTCTCCTCATCAGGGCACTGGCGGGCGGTGATCCTCACAAGAACCTAGCAAGTCAGCAACAAAAATGCTGGCTACTGCCTAACGGTAGTCTCATGTCACACTCCGACAACCACGAGCAGCCTGTTATTAGGCTCTCAGCCCATAAGGCCCAGATGATCTACGAAGCATACATTACAGTCTGCACCGCAGATAGCCTGTCGTTATAGCGTCTGCTCGAAACTTCACATTCCAAATAGTCTCGCCCCTTCGGGGGCGAGACTATACTACTTTTTGGCATCAAAAAACCCACCGAGCTGGTGGGTTTTTAGTAAGAAGCTTATTCAGCTGATTCTTCAGCAACTTCTTCTTTTGGCTGGTTCTTGCGAAGTTTCTCAGCGTTACGAATAGTCTTCGTCTTCTGATCAGCTTCTTTCACCCAGCTAGGAAGCTTAACGCCTGCATCCTTAAGAAGTTTCACGACACGAGGAGTTGGCTGCGCACCATTATCGAGGTACTTCTGCGCTACTTCTACTTGTACGTTAGCATCTTTAGTGTGTGGATTGTAGCTACCAACGTAGGCTACGACGCGACCGCTTGATGGGTGGCGCTGTGATTCTTGAACTGCGAGACGGTACACAGGGTAACCCTTGCGTCCGACGCGTTGCAAACGAATTGCGAGCATAAATGAAACTTCCTTTATAAAACTTCTTAGACTTTTTATTAGTTCTTGACCAAGTTTACACTATTTTAGAGCAGAGGTCAATCTGTTTTGGACGGTTCAATATGTTTCGGCCTAGGCTTTTGGATGCTTGGCGTATGCAGCCAAAGCAGCCTTTGCAGCAACCTGCTGAGCAGCCTGCTTGCTCGGGCCGCTTCCCTGGCCCATCAGCTTGTCACCAACATACACGCCGAGCTTGAAGATCTTATCGTGATCAGGTCCAACCTCTTCGAGCACCTTATATACTGGCGTATGGTTATCGATTCGCTGCGACACCTCTTGCAGATGAGACTTCGGGTCTCGCCAACTACCCGTTTCAAGGATAGCCTCTAGCTTGCTGGTAATGTGTTTGTGAATAAACTCAGCCGCATCATCGTAGCCACGCTCCAGATAGATAGCTCCGATCACTGCTTCAAAGGCGTTGGCGAGAATCTGTTGACGAGCACGAACACTACCGTTCTTTTCACCACGACTCATGCGCACAAGCGGCTCATACCCCAGCTTATCGCCAGCTTCGCCAATACTCTCGGTTCGCACTAGTGCTGCGCGCCAACTTGTAAGAATACCTTCCGGCTCGCTATGATTCTTAAAAAGATAATCAGTAACCACAAGTTCCAAAACAGCATCGCCAAGAAATTCCAGGCGTTCGTTGTGTTCGCTCACGCTCTTTTTGTGCTCGTTTACGTAGCTGCGGTGTGTCAGGGCGGTAATAAGAAGTTGAATTTCCTTAAACTCAAAGCCAAGATGCTCACGCGCAAAGTCTTGGTATGGTGCAACTAGCATGCCACTCACTATAAATTCTCCTGGCGGATGCGCTTCATCGCAAGCAACATGAGCTTGCCAATATCTTCATATTCAATTGCGTCCAGGGCGTCGTGGAATTTAAACCACTTGATGCCGTTCATCCACTCTTCCTTTTGAATAGCGTTGGTATCACCTTTAGCACGTACCAAATAGATCTGTGTCGTCATCAAAACAAGTTTATCGATCCGACGATAACGGAAATGGATTTTGCCAAGCCAACCGAGCACTTCCGTGTCTTTTAGGCCCGCCTCTTCGCCGATTTCGCGCTGAGCGGTTTGCTGCGCGGTTTCACCTTCTTCAATATGACCTTTAGGAATTGTCCAACGGTCTTTTGCATCTTGAATGAGAAGGATTTCTACTTGCCCTTTTTCGTCACGTCGAAAAACAACGCCACCCGCAGTTGGCTCGCGAACAATTTCCTGAATAGATGGTTTTTTACGATTAAAGTATTTCTTAAATCGGTCAAACTTCGGTGCTGTTGCCATTTGAGGTACCCTCTACAAGCGTTCGATAGGCCGTTCCGAGAACACCGTTTACGAACTTACTTGAATTATCAGAACCAAATGCTTTGGCGAGCTCAACAGCTTCGTTGATAGCCACCTTTGGCGGCACTTTATCTCCGCGATGGAGTAGCTCATACAGACCGATGCGTAAAATAGAGCGGTCGATGCGGGCAATTTGCTCGATTGGCCAATCGGGAGCGATCGGTTGAATAGTCGCGTCAAGCGTAGCCAGTTGAGCAATAACACCTTCAACGAGTTCACGAACAAAGCCCTTGTCGTCAATGGCTGATTCGTAACGTTCAAGATTGCGATCCAAAATTTCGCTGAGAACTACAGAACCATCTTCTGATTGAGTACGAAACTCGAATTCATACAATGTCTGGAGTGCAACGATACGTCCAAGGTGACGATTAGAGGCCATAGCGGTTTGGTTCTTTCTTCACTTACGGTTTGTTTAAGATACGCTCTCAATAAATATGAGAGATTATTTTGCGAGGTTTTTGCCAGTTTCGCGCTTTGTTGTGCGAACCTTGACTGGTGAAGTACCGTTTACGCGGCGCGCAAGCTTAAGTACGAGGTGGCTGCGGCGTAGGCCGGTCTTGCGAGGGCTACTCTGCTTTTTTGGTTGTCCCATTGTAAAGTTCTCCTTTTATAGGTATTTTATTCTAAAACTTATTGCCATTATAGCGAATTTCATGCAATATCTCAAGGGCAAAAGCACGATGGTATTGACAATACTTAACATAAGTAGTATAATGTTGGAATAAATAAGGAAATTATTTTATGACCGAACAATTGAAACATTCCCCTACTGATCAACACCACCATACTGCGGAAACGAATATGGGAGATAAGAATGAGTTTCGCCTTAACCGAAAAGGACGACTGATACGAACCGGTGCCGGCGTGCTCTTGGCTACCGGTGTCATTACAGGTGGAGTAAACATGTTTCAAGAAACGATCATAGCCACCGATACCGGTACTGTTGCCCCAGGTGAGGGTCCGATCAACACTATAGATGACGTTGTTCACAGCCTTGCGACAAAGAATAACTTTGACCCAAGCTCCGTACACGATATTGTTGGCGCAGGACAAGAAGTCGCAGCCGAACTTGATGCAGTTCACCCAGGACGGCCAGTTCAGCCAGGCGACCAAATCGAAGTAACCATTGTCAAAAACGGACTTGGTCAGCTGTCTGTGCAAGCAGACCCTGCTAACCTTGCCCATCTCGATAAGTAACGATTAGACGACGATATTCACCAGTCGACCAGGGATATAAATCACCTTGGTCGGCTGTTTATTTTCGAGGAATTTCACGACATTCGCTTCAGTAAGTGCTTGCTCCTTGACGGCATCTTCCGCCAAGTCGGCTGCGAGAGTCAATTTAGCACGTAGCTTTCCATTTACCTGTACAATGACGGTCATCGTATTACTTACGATCAATGCGTCGTCCCAAGTCGGCCAACCGGCGACTTCGAGCATCGTGTCATTGCCAAGCTCTTGCCACAATTCAGCACTCATATGCGGCGCAAGGGGTGCGAGCAGACGCACAAGCGTCCCGAGCGCATCACGCCACACTTCGCCCGAGAATCCATCTACCTTTAGTTTGTAGAGTTCGTTCGTGTACTCCATAAGCGCCGAAATAGCGGTATTGAAGCTCAGGCGGTGGTAGTCTTCAGTTACCTTGCGTATTGTCTTGTGCTGCAAACGAATCACTTCATCGTCATGACCAGCAAATGACTTGTCGCTATCGGCAAATTCCTGAGCAAGCACCCATACACGGTTCAAGAAGCGATAAATACCAGCAATACCACGCGAATCCCATGGCGCATCGAGTTCGATCGGCCCCATAAAGAGGACGTAGGTGCGAAGCGCGTCGGCACCATAGCCCTGCTCAATAACATCGAGCGGGTCAATAACATTCCCCTTGCTCTTGCTCATCTTTGTGCCATCTTCAGCATTAATATAGCCATGGTATACCAACTTTTTCACTGGCTCTTTGAAGTTCGTAAGGCCCATCTCCTTAAAGACATGTGTCCAGAAACGTACATACAAGAGGTGCGCAACCATGTGGTCGCCACCAACATAGTAATCGAGTGGCGCCCAGTAATTGACATCGTCAGGATTCCAAGCAGCCTCGGCATTGTTTGGGTCGGTATAGCGTAGCATGTACCAGCTGCTGCAGGCATAGCCGTCCATCGTATCAGTCTCACGCCGAGCGGCGCCACCACACGTTGGACATGTCGTATTCACCCAGTCCTCAACGCTAGCGAGCACCGATTTGCCATCACCCTTCGGGGCATAATCCTTCACTTCAGGAAGGACAACTGGCAACTGATCTTCCGGCACTGCCACCGCACCATGCTCCGGACAGTGGATGACTGGAATCGGTGCGCCCCAGTATCGCTGACGGCTGATCAGCCAGTCACGCATCTTGTAGGTAGTTTTACTCGCGCCAATTCCCTGCTGTTCAAGCCACGCCACGACTTCTTCGCGCGCTTCGCTTGTACTCATGCCGTCGAAATTACCGCTGTTCGTAAGAATGCCTTCACCGTAATATACGCCCACTTCATCGCTGTCTTCGGGCTTTTCAATCACTTCAATAATTGGAAGAGAGAACTTCTCGGCAAACGCAAAGTCGCGCTCATCATGAGCCGGCACTGCCATTACCGCACCCGTACCATAGCCGCTCAGTACGTAGTCGGCAATCCAGATTGGCATCTTAGCGCCGGTAGCTGGGTTGAGCACGTAGCTTCCTGTAAATGCACCTGATTTTTCGCGAGTATCATTCATGCGCTCAATTTCAGACTTCTTCACCGCTTCGGATATATATGTTTCAACGTAGTCTTTGTGGTCACCGACGGCAAGTTCTTTTGCGAGCGAATGCTCTGGAGCAAGAACGACGAAGGTAGCGCCACAAATCGTATCCGGGCGAGTCGAAAAGACACTAATAAGTTCGTCACGGTCATCTACTTTGAAACTGATTTCCGCGCCCTGCGACTTGCCAATCCAATTTGTCTGCGCAGTTTTTACTTTTTGCGGCCAATCAAGCCCATCGATCTCCTCAAGCAGTGCATCAGCGTAATCAGTAATCTTGAAAAACCATTGGTTCATGGCTTTCTTTACTACTTCAGTACCACAGCGCCAACACCTGCCGTCTTCGACTTGTTCATTCGCAAGAACGGTTTTGTCGACCGGACACCACCACTGCAAGCTGTCTTTCTGATAGGCAAGCCCGCGCTCGAAGAACTTGGTAAAAATCCACTGCGTCCATTTGTAATATTCCGGGTCGCTTGTATTGAGCTCGCGCGTCCAATCGATACTCACGCCCATGCGCTTGAACTGCTTTTTGAAGTTCTCGATGTTGGTCTTCGTTACATCGGCCGGCGCAGTCCCGGTTTTAATTGCATAGTTTTCAGCAGGCAAACCGAATGTATCCCAGCCCATTGGGTTGAGTACGTTGCTACCGTGTTGTCGATGAAAGCGCGCAATCGCATCGACAATCGAGTAACTAAAGGCGTGGCCAGTGTGCATACCAGCACCGCTTGGATATGGGAACATACCAGAAACATAGACTTTTTGTCTGGCGTCATCACGCTTTACGGCGTAGGTTTGCTGCTCGTCCCAGACAGCTTGCCATTTTGGTTCAATTTCAGAGGGGTTGTAGCGCTTCATATACACCCCATTGTATCAAATTAAGGGCGATTACAGTACCGAAGAGGAGCAGTCACCAAACGTTAACTCTACGACCTTGCCAGCTGATGTATCAAAATAACGAACGTGGCCACCCTTTGCGGCTGCCGAGCAAAGCTCATATTGCAAGAGAGTTGGAGCGCCTGCTGTTACCTTCGAGCTAGTTACTAGAGCAGCAGTATCTGGCGTGAGTCGAGCCTCTGCATTTGCTCCAGCCTTAAGCTCTGCCAGTGTAGGATATTTGCTCTCAAGTGCATTGAATGTCTCTGCTTTTTTAATAACAGCGTATGCTCGTGCTTGCGCCTCTGACGTCTTCGCCCTTTCTTGGATTGAGCCCAGTGCTGATTCTTGTGCCGCCGACATCGCAGACTCAATCTCAGCCTGCAGTTGCTTAAGTGTCAAGAAGTCAGTTGGAGCAACAACCTTGACATCTTTATTGAAGAGTGGTTCGATCGTTGCCGATCCTGAGCCGTCTTTGCTTGTTGCCCCTGCCTTTAGCTGAGTGAACTCATGGCTCCAACGGCTCACCGAAACTTCGAATGTCGTTGTCGTGCCACTTGATGGCTCCCGTGTAATCGCATCGGCATCGAGCTTAAATGAGTCATCACATTTTTGAAGATCCTTCATGAGCTGCGTCTGGTTGACAGCATCGACAAATGACTTTGCAACCGTCTTATTGAATGACAGTTTGTACCCCATGCTATCAACACCGCCAACCGAACGCGCAGGAAGGCTGCTGTCTATGACGATAAACTTGTTTTTGCCGTAAATAGTAGCGATTTCATCTCGAGTCGCTTTATCAGTATCAAGCTTCTTCAGGACATCAGTTGCGCACTTCTTGGCATCGGATGCTTCTTTACTAAAATCAGCAAGATCATCGGCAGAGATACGAATCCATTTGTTATCAATCTTAGCAATCAAGCCGTCGAAAGCCGACGCCATACCCGTAGCGCCAAGCGTTTGGTCGACGACTGCCTTTAGGTTACCCACTTTGAAGAAGATGTTGCCATCTTTATCGGCAAGAGCCGAGCCATTTAGTTTGAATTCTTTACCCTGTGTCGTAAAGGTAATCTTTGCATTTACGTCGCGGCTCGAAAGTCCCGCTTCAACGCCATCAAATTCGATCGCTACCTTTACGTCATTTGAGTCAGCCGTCATGGTACCTTTATATGTCACCGTCTTTGCCTTTATGGCATTCGTTACCGCATCAGCAAGAACCTTTTCAGGGTTTTGGTACCAAAGGGCGTACGTAGCATATACACCGCCACCGCCAAGAAGGAGAATAGCACCAGCAATAATGCCGGCAACGATAAATTTCTTTTTCTTATTCGCCACCTTAGGCGTAGCGTAATCATTTACTACCGGTGTCGCTTCAATCGACTGTGGTGCCGCAACTTCGGGAGCGGAAAACTGCTGCAGCGGTCCCGTTGGCGCTTCTTGCTCGATTGCTGCTAGCTGTTCAGTTTCCTGTGGATATTGCACTGCCGGCTGTGGTGTAAATGGCTGCACAGATTCCATAGGCCGTACTGCAGGCCGTTCGAAAGGCTGAGCCTGCCGCAATGGCTGCTGCGGTGCTGGCTGTGGTGGGGTTTGAGGCGGAGTATACGGCGAGTATTGATTGTTGTCTTCGGGCATAGTTAAATTCCTTAGTGCTTATGTCTAGAGAAAGCATAGCATGACCAAGGAAGATAGCCTAGGCGAATTTTGAAAAGAACGCGCTCTTTTTTGCAAGCCAGACCGGAGATTGACGAACGAGCAGTGTTTCATCATTGGCCGAGTGAAGAACGATCTTCAACGCCTCTTCACAGTACACGTCAGCCCCTGAGCCGTTAAACAAGATGGCCGCATTAGTCTCGAGTACCTTATGCGCAAACGCACCCGCTTCAAGCGCGTTCGCAGAAACCATCACCTGACAACCTTGTGCTTTGGCAATAGGCGCAAGATAGCGCGCCGCTTCGTCACCGATCACCACAACCCAGCTCAACATGTTTGGATCGCACAATCTACCGAGAGCTTCATGCTCCTTCTGAGAATCGGGCCCGAGGTTATTCATTGAACCAAACACGGCTACGCGCTGTGGAACCTGTAATGTGTACAATGTCTGCAAAGCAGATGCCGCCGACAGCGGACTTGAGCGGTATGTGTCATCGATCAGTATCGTCTGTTTCACACCTTTTAAAATATTCATTCGACCAGGCAATGGCTTTAGTTTACTTAGTCCTTTGACGATTGCTGCCGCATTCATACCTAGCTTATAGCCAACTGTCGCCGCAGCGATAGCCGGACGAAGATTATGTTCACCAGCCACGTGAATCGTCACGGAAAGAGGCTGCTCGCTGTCTGGTGCGACAAGCAGGCCGACGTGCCCGTTCTCGGGGGCGAAATCTTCGGTGATAAAGCGGTATTCAGCAACGCCGCTTGTGCCATAGGTCGTAAGGTTGCCATTCGTTAGATAACTGGCATGTCGGCCATCGATGTCATCACGATTAATAATAGCAAGACGACTAAACTGCGCCACCGCCAGCTCTTCTTGGGCGACTGCTTCAATCGTAGAAAATACATCCATCCGCTCTGACGTCACTGCTGTGATAACTGCCATATCTGGGAGCAAATAGGTGCCGTAATGAGCCATTGTACCCGGTGCCGTCGTACTAAGCTCCTGCACGATAATATCGACATCGGCCGGCTGACGGATGCGCCGACGCGCGGCACGTAGTACTCGCAGCCACGCAAAAATAGTATCACGCTGAGGATATTCGATTCCTAGTACCGCAAGCGGCGCGCTAAGAGGTGTGCTTCGATTGCCTTCATGGAGCCGTACTCGGTATTGCTCGGAGAGAACGGTCGCGATTGCTATTTTCGTACTGGTTTTCCCCAGACTTCCCGCAACGGCAACAAGTTTTACCTCTGAATGTTTCTTGAAGTATTGTCGAACGCATGCCTCGAGTCTTCGTTGAATGTATTTTTTGAACATATGAACCCCTTAATTTATGATATTTAAAAACTAACCGAAACACGCGGCATAATAATATTGACAGGTGTCTTTGCTGGCGTACCTGGATTTGTCAAAGTATCACCACTAAATGTTACCCCTCCATCAACAGTCCCTTTACCCAGCTGACCGTTACCATTGAGTCCTACCGAATAGACAATGCCGTTGTCACCGAGTATATAGGCTGTATATTCGTCTGAATTGGCTAAAGCCACCGCCTTAACACGATCAGTAGAGCTGCCTGGTCGGAGCGGCATCACTACTTCACCAGGCGTACCGTTACATACCTGGAGCGTACCGTTTGTTCCAAGCTTACCCGCCTTGTTGTCGCCAGCCGCAAAGACTCTACCCGATTCCGTAATCACCATAAATGAGTTCATTTGGTAGCCAGACTCAAAGTTCATATTCCGAGTCGCCACCTCACCAGCCGGCAATCCAAACACGACCCAGCCTCCTCTATCCGTACACGTTCCATCACCAAGCTGGCCATCATCATTATTGCCAATACACCATGTCATACCAGGGTTCGGATCTTCACGAATCATACATAGCGAGTTCTTATGGTTACCATCCTGCCCAACGCTGAAGATAGATGCATACTTATATCCAGTCGTCGTGATCTGGCGAGGAGTCGGATATGAGGCGGTTGCGGTACCGCCCGAGTTGCCGTCGTTGGCAGTGCCCTGGCCGTTATGCCCGCTCATATAGACCGTGCCATTCGTCCCGAGATAGTACACACCAACATAGGAGCCGTGGTACGTCAGTTTAATATCTTGCACCTTCACCCCGGCAGGCAAAAGCGATCGTGCCGGCACGGAGTTCCCCATACCGCTCACGTTAGTTGAATAATCTCCACGGCCAGTCTGTCCAAGATTATTGACACCGGCACAATACGCATCGTCTGCGTTTGTGATTACACACGTAGACCACTCTTTATTAAATACCTTTTTAGCAGTCACGCCCGCAGGTAGCAAGAAACGAAGGGGCGCCGTCATAGGGATCGTGTCATTGACCGTGTGACCATTTCCGAGCATACCGTAATCATTCATACCCGAACAGTACACCTGTCCGTCGGACGCGAGTACACACCCCGAATTACTACCATAGCCATTGACATCCATATCTATGGCAGTAAGGCCTGCTGCGAGGCCGAAGCGCTGCCAGTTTGGACCGCCGCCTGACCCTAGCCCGCCATCGCCACGGCAGTAAATTTGATCATCACCCGCCAAAACGCACAAAATTGAAGCACCCTGCCCAGAATCATAGACTCGTTTTATCCTGGTTGTTCCTGCAGGAGGATCCACTTTCGTAGGCATTCCTATTGAAGCTCCAAGACTCGTATCGCCGACCTGTCCCGCGCCGTTGTATCCCCATGCGTACAGTACGCCATTTGCCGCAAGCATGTAGCCATTATGACCACCAGCCTTCCAGCCGGCACCACTTGCGATCTGGGGCTTATCAATATAATTTGATTGACTATATGCGGTCTGCTGATACGTGCGCCACACTGACGAGGGACTGCTCATGCGAGCAAGCTCTACTATACCGCTAGATTTCACACGGACAAATCCGCTCACATCGACGGTGACGTCACTTACCACGAAACTCGCTTTTACCGACGTCCTATCGAGTACATAGCTTGAAACTGACCCATTTATATTGCCGTTGCATAGCGTGTTTGGCTTTAGCACACGCTTTGTTGAATCAGGATTACTCAGCCAAATCGGATCATAATTATTCTGGCGAAGACAAGCCGTGGCCATTGCTGTTCCAGCTTCGCCCGCCTCCATTGCGATTTGATTGTAGTACTGATCGTTTAATGCAACCCGAATCGAAGACACGCCGGTCACCGCAACAAGAAGGACCGATAGCATTATTATTGATGCAATAAGTACAGTAGGTAAAGCAAATGCCACCTCGTAGCGCCTCCTAGGTACATACTGTCCGACTAGCCGATTCATTGGGCTTGATTATGAAGCATAAGAATAACTCAGTCAATCTCGTGGATGTGCCTTAAATCTGAGAATTATATAAAAAACACCCGAATTATTCCGGGTGTTTCGAATAAGGCAACTATGGTGGAGCATAGCGGATTCGAACCGCTGACCTCTTCGCTGCCAGCGAAGCGCTCTAGCCAACTGAGCTAATGCCCCAAGTATGATGGTCTGAGACTGATTCAGTGCTGCAAACTCGACTCATTGTAACAAAAACTCGCCGCATCTGTCGAGGGCGAGTTTTCTAGCTGTTACGCGCCCACCCGGGGCACGTTTTTGTTTGTAACGTGTTTGTTTTATACGCAAAGGCACCCCTTTGGCGTACCAGCTTATGGTTTATTATCCGCCCATACTTCATATATTGCAAGCGGCATTATGCTCATGCTGGTGTTTTTTTTAGAATCATGCTTAAATAGCTATGTTCAGAAGCACACGCGTATTCAGGCAAAAGGCGGGCGCTTACCTCTATCAGGTAAACTCTCTTCTTCGCACATATCGCACAAGCGGTCGATCTGACGATAACCAGAATCAGATAAGAAGAAAAGAGTACCACAATTATGGCACAACAAAATCTATTCATCGGTAGCCTTGCATACGCAACTACTGACGACACACTCAAAGCTCATTTCGAGCAAATCGGCGAAGTTGCTAGCGCACGCGTCATCACTGACCGCGATAGCGGCCGCTCAAAAGGCTTCGGCTTTGTTGAGATGGTAAACGAAGCAGACAACCAAAAAGCTGTTGATCAACTTGACGGTAAGGACCTTGACGGTCGTACTATCAGCGTTGGTCTTGCACGTCCAAAAGAAGACCGTCCTCGTCGTGAGTTCGGTGGCAACAACGACCGCGGTGGTGACCGTGGTGGCAACGGTGGCGGTTCATTCCGTCAGCGTAGCTGGTAGTTTACTACCCTAGCCAAATAAAATACCTCGCCATAATCTGGCGAGGTATTTTATTTTTCGCTATCCCGTAGCTGCGACTCAAACATATGATAATATGCACCTTTTTTAGCAACGAGCTCTTTGTGCGTTCCTTGCTCCACGAGTTTGCCTAGCTCCATCATATAGATAACATCCGCACGCTCAATTGTAGTGATACGGTGACTGATCGTGATGACCGTCCGCGAGCGATCAGCAAACAGGTGCTTAAAAATGCGCGATTCCGCCAGTGCGTCAATCGCACTCGTCGGCTCATCAAGAACAATGATCGGACTATCTCGATAAAAATTACGTGCAAGCGCCAAGCGTTGCCACTGACCGCCGGAAAGATCAACCCCCGACGTACCATCATTATGCTCCATCCATTGGTTCACAAAGCTGTCCAAGCCCTTCGGCAACTTCTCGAGGAAGGTTCGCGCCTCCGCACGATCAAGCGCTGCCTGAAAACGTGTTTGATCAAGCGCAACCGACACATCACCCAGGTAAATATTGTCACGGGCCGAAGCAAAAGAATATTTTGCAAACTCCTGCTGCAATACGCCTAGATATTTATGCCATGTCATCAACTCCACTTCTTTAAGATCATAGCCGTCAACCATGACTCGCCCGGCTGTTGGATTATATAGACCAAGAAGCAACTTCACCAGCGTCGACTTACCTGCACCATTCTCACCAACAATCGCAATATGCTGCGAGCGCTTTATTGTTAAAGAAATATCATCGAGTACCTGCGTATCGACACTAGGATATTGAAACGAAACATGCTCGAGCCGTATCTCATTTGGCTGAGATTTTAGTGCAATAGCCCGATTCTTACCAGTCGGCAGATCCATAAACTCTTGATAATCAAATAAATTAGCGATATCTTCATCGATCGAATTCAGCTGCGATACAAAGCCTCGCGAGCCGCCCATCGCTCGCGATACAACCTGCTGCACGTAGAGGAACTGCCCGATCGGCTGCGCATGTGCAATAATTTGGAATGTCGTGAATAATAGTGCAGTCACCTCTGCAGCGGCCTCGATCACGTCGGCGCCTAGCTTTTTGAAGATATACTTTCGCTCAAACTCGATTCGCTCTTTCTCATCGGTATCACGCAACTTCAGTCGCAGATCAAGAAGATGTCGCACTACTCCGTAGAGTCGCAGCTCTGCAATCGTATTTACTCTGAACATATTCCATTCGATCATATCCTTGGCGCGCCGCGTTTCAACGTTGCCATTCCAATGCTTCACCTGATCCCGAGAAAGCCTTATTTGAATCACAATGCCTGGCACCACGGCAGCAATCAAGATCAAGCCAAGCCACCAACTAACAAACAAGAGCGCCACTAAGCCGGCAATCATAGTAATAAACGATGTGGCGATACCTGCAATCCTATCAAACACATAGCCAAAGAAATTAGCGAACTGTCGAGCTTTGTCAAAAAGATCGGCCGTACGCTTATCGTCGTAATGCCAGAAATCGAGGCTCAGGAACTGCTCGTACATGCGGTCACTCACGGCAGCATCAATCTTATAGCGCACGAACTGATTAACGTAATCTTCGAGGCTGCTCCATGCCGTCAGTAGCACGCCAAGTCCAGCAGTAACAATGACGTACATAATAGCCCTGCCACCAGCCGATGCATCACCGGAATACGCTTCGGCCAGTGCAGTTGTCGTGAGGGCGGCAAAATAAGTTGTCACGATCGGCAATACCGCGCTAATAACTGCACCGGCTGCCTTAACGAAAATAGCAGATGGAGCAGCACGATACGTAATCTTCGCAACACGAAGAACCCCTAGCAGGCGCTGCTTCTTTGACAGTTTACGCTTCTCTTCAGCCATCTTTTCTTATTATAACCGCTAAGTTCTTATTTACGAGCGAACCAACGGTGACTGAACCCAATCGAGACCCAAATGAAGCCAGGCATTCACAATACCAAAGCCATTAAGCAGCCAGATAGTTACCACGATGACAAGGCCAGTAAATAGCAGCGCCAGAAGACGAATTGCCCAGTGTTGTCGCTTGAGCCATCCAACCCAGCTGTCATAATAGCCGCGAGCTCGTTCGAGCAATCGCCCCGCCCATTCGAATTCAGTCGAAAGAATTGCAAGCCCCGCAAACACAATTAGCCAACCAGGGCCAGGGTATGGGATAGCCACAATTCCAATCAGTAGAACAATCGCACCTACCACTGCAATTGCGGCTCGTTTGGCTTGACGCTTGGCTTTATTCATATTTACAGTATACGCTTCTACTGTTCACTAAACCACTCAGCAAAGAGACGCCAGTGCTCACAGTCATCGGCGGCCGATGCCAAATCACCGCGATCATGCATTTCGGCAAAAGTCTCAGTGCCATTAAGACTGATGGATCGCTCCAGGGAGTTGTTTTCAGCTGATCCGCGAGGAAAGTCGACAAACACGCCTTCGTAACTAGCTTCAAAATGGTGCAGATTTTCACCATCGAAATAGGCGACATGCTCGAGGCAAATAATTCGCCGATCGTCATATGGCGCCATGATATTCATCCAGTCCTGCGCCTGCCACCAGTTAGCGGTATCTTTCATATACCCGCCAGGAAATCCGCCAAGGGCAGGAATATTCCAGCTTGTATCTTGCACGACGACTGGCTGATGGACTGCCTCGTAGGCCGCTCGCGCCTTGGCTTTTGTGATCTCTGCCGGGTTACTATGTTGAATCTCATCGATATCAACCGCTACAGTGGCAAGTTCAATACCATATTGATCAAATGTTCGCTTTGCTTCGGCAATCTTACGAGCATTGCCCGTAGCAAATGTGATCGTTTTCATCCTTGAATCTCCGGATATTTCTCTGGGCTTTTGCGACAGTACTGCGCCCATTCATCGTCTTCATTTGGAATAGTAACGGTTTCGATGTAGCGCCCTTCGCGGAAGCCACCTTTTCGGGCAGACTTTTTCGTCCGTGCAGCGACGACTTCACTTTCGGTAATAGCCTCCTCAGCGCAAAGATCGTCGAGAATCTGACGGACGTCGGCAATCTCTTCAATAAGTTCTTCGCGACTAAGCGCCGCGCTCACTTCATCGGCTTCTTCGTGCAGCTTCTCGCCCAACTTTTTGCGTAGCTCGACGCCCTGTAGCTTCTGGCCCTTTACTGTATGGCCGTTCTCCTCATGCCAACGCCAAATATTATCGCGCACTAGTTTTGCATATTTAAACGTCGGCATTCAAAAGCTCCTCAAATTCCTTCTCATTAATAACTTTCGTACCATAACTTTCGGCTTTCTTTAGCTTACTTACACCAACCTTGCCGCCAGCTACCAAGTATGTCGTATCTTTGGCGACGCTCGTCTGAAAAATACCGCCGCGCGCGCGGATTTTATCAGCTGCTTCATCGCGGCTCATCGTTTCGAGCGTACCAGTCACTACAAAGCTTTGACCGACAAGTTTACCCGTCTTCTTCTCGTAGTGCGGCGTTACGCCAAGCTCTGTAAATTTCTCTAGAAGGCTAATGTTATCTTCACCAGCAAACCATGCCACAATGCTCTCGGCTACCACTTTCCCAATACCATCAACCTCTTCAAGTTGTTCAATTGTGGCACGCTGAAGCGCTTCGATTGACTCGAACTTCGCAGCAAGATCGATCGCCGTTTGCGAACCGACATGCCGAATGCCAAGCCCTAGAATAAACTTCTCAAGCGGTGGCGTCTTCTTTTCCTGAATCGCCGCAATCAGCTTACGCGCCGAAATATCCGCAAAGCGATCAAGCTTTAATAGGTCATCGACAGTCAACCGATAAATATCGGCGATATCTTTTACTAATCCCGCATCTACCAGCGCAACCACGTTTTTCTCACCGAGCGTATCAATATCAAGCGCACCTTTTGAGGCATAGTAACCGACTGAACGCTTCAGAATCAGATCACTACTACTACCCTTTACGCGGTACACGACATCCGTGCCAGTGCGCTCAAACTCAAGTTCCGGATATTGCTCATTGAGTGCCACAACGTAGTCAAATGGCTGAGCGTCTTTTGGTCGAAGCTCCGTCACGACACTCTCAACCTGCGGAATGATATCACCGGCCTTAAAAATAATAACCGTATCGCCCACGCGGATATCTTTTCGAGCAATCTCATCGGCATTATGAAGGCTAGCGTGCTGTACAGTCGTCCCCGCTACAACAACAGGATCAAACACTGCCACCGGCGTCGCTGCACCCGTGCGGCCAATACTAATGACGATATCTTTTACGATCGTCGTTGCCTTTTCGGCCGCATACTTATACGCCACAGCTGCTCGAGGCTGCTTGCCCACTACGCCAAGGCTCGCATACTGCGCACGATCGTTCACCTTCACGACCAAGCCATCGGTGCTAAACGGCAGATCATTGCGCTTTTTATCCCAAGTATCAATAAACGCCATAACATCAGAAACCGTATGAAAAACTGACGCTTCAGCATTCCGGCTCAAGCCGAGCGCACTTAGCGCCTCATACGCAAACATGTTCGTTGGCACGTCGCTCGCCTCGTCGCGCAGTAAGTCGTAGGCTCGAAAATGAAGCGGACGTTCAGCCACAAGGCGGGGGTCAAGCTGGCGGATTGTTCCAGCGGCCAAGTTACGCGGATTGGCAAATTCAGGCTCGCCCGCTTGGCGACGTTGCTCGTTCAGGGCTGCAAAATCCTTTTTCAGCATGACAATCTCACCACGAACTTCTGTACGCCCTTCGAGGAATTGTTCAAATCCCTTCTCGGAGCGGAGACGGAGTGGTACGTTCTTGATCGTGCGCACATTACTCGTGACGTCTTCGCCAATAAAACTATCTCCGCGCGTCACGGCCTGCGCAAGCAATCCATCTTCGTACGTCAGTGCGCAAGCCAGACCGTCCATCTTGATGTCCGCAAAATATTCGTGTGTTCTGCCCGGCAGCAGCTTGTCCATACGCACTACCCACGCCTCAACATCATCACGACTAAACACGTCGTTAAGGCTCAGCATTCGCGTACGATGCGTTACTTTCGAAAAGCCCTCTTTTAGTTCATTCCCTACTCGCTGTGTCGGGCTATCCGGCGTAACGAGCTCAGGGTGAGCGGCCTCAATATCTTTCAGCTCCGAGAACAAACTGTCGTACACCGCATCGTCAACCGATGGCGCATCAAGTACATGATATTGATAGCTATAGCTATCAATCAGCTGCCGCAATTCGCTAACACGTTTACTAAGCTGGTCGTGCGTCATCATCAACTACCTTTCGATATAGTAAATACACATAGCTTGCCGCCCAAACAATCGTGACAGAGCCCATCGCGAGCAGCACTAACGGAATAATAGGGACGCCAGCAACTGCCGACCAGACGCTTTTGAGCCATGTATCAAAAATAATTATCGGAATCATCACCACCGCCCATACGACGACGATACCAAGCAGCATCCAAAGTAAGCGAAGTAAAATACGTAGTCGGCGCCCAATCACAAGGTCACCCGCAGTTCGTAGTGCTCGCATCGGATACATACCAGGCAGCGTCACGACAACCAGCGCGATAATCGTGCTCGTCACCCAATAAAGTGACAGGACGCCTAGGAGTGATGCGACCGTCCAAAATACCATCTCGGCAACGCCACCCGAAAGCAGGCCTGAGCTCACCGCTGCACTATAGCCAACAAATGCCAGTCCGAGCGGCAAAAGCTGCACCAGTAAAATAATACCCACGAAGAATGTTGCAACGATTGGCGCGCCGGCACTATATAGCCCATCGCGCAAACGAACAGCATGCCCAGCTAGAATATTGCGCAGCAACCATACCGTCGTTAGCCAGGTTAGCAGTACGAAGATAGCACCATAGATCTGTTGACCCTCTGTTGGTGTCGCATTGGCACCGCCGCTAATGGTCGCAACGAGTAGCAAGCCTGCTTTGCCAATCTCGCCCAGGTTCCCATTAAAAATATCATCACTCGTTGTTTTGAGCGCGTCGCCAAGTTGAGTATAAACATCCTGAGATGTAATACCAACAACCAAGCCGCTCAAAATTGCATACACCAAAACAAGCAGGCCAAATAGCCGCCGTTGTCGCCAAATGGTTTGAAAAACATAATTACTAAATGCCCAGTAGCCCGGGAGTTGCAGCGACCGCACATAGTCACGACGGCGCGTCAGGCGAAAGCTGCGGTGTGGACGACGAGACTTAAACTCTTGGATGTGTCGTTGAAGTGATATGCCGCTACGCTGTAGCCACGACACGACACCAACCTTGCGAGCAGTCTTCGCTTTGCTTGATTGTTTAATTACTGGTTTCTTTTTGGTCGCTGTCGGCATAGTGATAGTATTCGTAGTCTAGAATTTATTCGCGTTATTTCGAAGTCGTGCAATACGATCTTCGAGTGGTGGGTGTGTACTAAAAAGCTTGCTCAAAAAACTTGGCTTTAGCGGGTTATTGAAAAAGAGATGCGCACTGGCGCTATTTTGCCGTTGCATCGGGCGGCCGTATTGCTGTAGTTTCTCAAGTGCTCGCGCTAAGGCTTCCGGGTGACGCGTTGTCATTGCACCGGTCGCATCGGCAAGATATTCACGCTGACGGCTTACGGCCATCTGTACGATAGCGGCGATAATCGGCGCCAAGATAATAACAACAATCCCAATCACAATAACAACCGGGTTAGTCCCACTGTCGCGTCGATCACCACTAAAGAACAGCATGCGAAGGACGATATCCGACAGCAGGCCAATGACACTCACGAGGCCAAAAGCGATCATACTCACACGAATATCGTAGTTTTGAACATGTCCCATTTCGTGTGCAAGTACTGCTTCGAGCTCAGTATCGTCCATGATATCCAGTAGCCCGGTCGTTGCCGCCACAATAGCATGCCGAGGATCGCGGCCCGTCGCAAATGCATTTGGAGCCGGATCATCAATAATATACACCTTTGGCGTTGGCATCCCAGTTGTAATGGCCAAATTTTCTACCATTCGATACAGCCGAGGATTGTCGCGCTTTTCAATCTGCTGAGCGCCGGTCATCGCAATCGCCAAGCGGCTCGCGGCAAAGTATTGAATGAGCGCATACACGGCCGCTACTATCAACGTAATATAGAAGATAGAAGTATTGCCGCCATATATGTAGCTGGCAACCCATCCAATCGCGCCAATAATACCAACAAACGCCGCCATCACGAAGATGGTGTTACGTTTGTTGGCGGCGATGGCGTTATACATATAAGAGTATCTCCTCGGACGGTATTAGTAGTTAGGGTAGGATCTAGAACTGTACGTCGACAGGCTTTTCAACAGCAGCTTGGTCTTCAACTTCAAAGAATTCGCGTGCATGAAAGCCAAGCATACCGGCAAAAATATTGTTTGGGAAAACCTGGATCTTTGTGTTGAGATCGCGTACGCCACCATTATAGAAACGGCGAGAAGCCTGAATCTTATCTTCGGTGTCGACTAGTTCGTCTTGAAGTTGGATGAAGTTTTGGTTCGCCTTGAGGTCTGGGTAGGCTTCGGCTACGGCGAAGAGGCTCTTTAGGGCACCTTCGAATTGATTCTCTGCTTCGGCTGTTTCTTTAACGCCCTGAGCGTTCAGTGCATTAGCACGAGCTTCGGTTACCTTTTCAAATACGCCACTTTCGTGTGCTGCATAGCCTTTGACGCTGTTCACAAGGTTTGGGATAAGATCCAATCGGCGCTTCAATTGAACGGTAATATCGCTCCATGCTTCATCAACACGCACCTTTAACGTAACGAGTGAGTTATATGTTGCCCATAGAAAAATTCCTATGAGGGCGATGATTCCGAGAATAATCCATAGTGCTGTCATTTCTGTGATACCCCTTAAATATGTTCGATTTATTGTGACCTCATTATATCATTTCCAATCAAAAAACTCGACGCTAGCACGCCGAGTCTTCATCAATTTTGGTGCGCAGAGCGGGACTTGAACCCGCACGACCTTGCGGCCAAGAGATTTTAAGTCTCTCGTGTCTACCGATTCCACCATCCGCGCGTAGACATATATGGAGGCACCTACGGGATTCGAACCCGTGTACACGGTTTTGCAGACCGTTGCCTAACCACTCGGCCAAGGCGCCATCTTGAATTATTATAACAGACACTCAAAGACCCCGAGAAAGATCTTCCGCTTAAAAATAGAGAGCCGAACACTATCGACTCTCTATTTACACGTCACGACTCGCTACTAGAAAGTTGCTAGGTCGCTATCAAGTTGCTTTACATCGTCGCTACTGTCGAGATTTGTCTGATCGAGCGTTTGCTCGGCCTTCTGCAAATCGTCAGTCGAATTAATCGTTGGTACCGCCTGTACGTCACTTGCAGTCGCCTGCTTGCTTGATTCGGTGTTTTTGTTCTGGAAACTATTGTAGGCAACATAGCCCAGTAATCCAATAACACCTACGACCACAATAATAATCACCAA
>CAMLGO010000003.1 GCA_946479665.1 uncultured Candidatus Saccharibacteria bacterium | reverse complement strand
CTGCATCAACGGCTGCCTGTGTATCACTAGGATCCGCCAGTGGCAACTGGATGATAATACCGTGAATCATCTCATCACTATTAAGTTTACTGATCGTCTCAAATAACTCAGCTTGTGGAATCTTATGAAGCTCCACATCAATCAGAACATCAGCAGCATACCGATGTTTTAAGCCGACGTACGAGTCGATCACCGGATCGTTCGATGTCTGCACGATCGCTAGTTTTGGATACACATGCGACGCCTGGCGCAGGGCTCGCACCTGACGCGCCTGACGCTCTTTAATAAAATCAGCCAACTCGGCACCGTTAAGAATCTTCATTCCTTTTATAGTAGCACAATCAGAGGTGAGAGAGGAGTGTCTGCGCCTTAGTGTATTGTTATTTCGTGAACCTAAGAGATTCAAATAGTATCAATGACTGCCCTGCATTCAGCCCGCCAGGCTGGCCGCTTTCGTACACCGGCTGCGGCGTATAAACATTTCCGCCATGACTTATAAAGTACTGTCGTTCGATATTCCCATACTGATGACTTTCTGACGTACCGGTATCTTGCTGGTAACGAATCTCAATCGCTTCATTGCCATCAATAATAAGAGGCGTTTCGCTAAGGGACTTCGGGTGCACCGCGCCCACTTCGAGGAAGTTGGATTTAAACTGTGCGACCGCATCCTGAAGCGACTGTTTTTTAACCCCAACGATCGCACTTGCTACAGACGGGTCATTTGCATCTGTAAAGTCCACCTCGTAATCATAAAGTAATGGATTCAGCTTGGTATCAGCCTCGGGCGTCCACTGAGCAGGATACGCGATACTGAACGGGTAACGGGTATCCGTATACTTCTTCCAGTCACTCGGTACTTTTGTCGTCTTGGCATAGGCCTTTTTCTCGCTACGCTGCGAGCTGGTTGTCGTCGCCTCATGTTTGGGGAGTAGTTGCCATATAAGCACCCCGCCTACCCCGACCGTGACAAGCATCACCAGTATAATAAGCATTCTTCTTAGCTTTTTGTTAGAACGATCTCTCGGCATAAACACCTCCTCGAACTTAGCTTGGTGCGTAGAATATAGCACTAAGTGCCATATTCGTCTATGACGATGCGCACATACAATAGCATTTTACTCGTTCATAAGAGCTTTACTGGCTGATGGGCTAGTGATATACTTGCGTTGCGCAAAATAGGCATATCTAAAACAAAAAAGGCATCAAAAATGACCGCTAAACCCAAAAGACAATTTGATAAGACCAAAGGCATCCTCATTATTGCAACCGGGCTGGTTTCTCTTTTCTTAATAATCCTATTGTCGGTATACCTGGGAAGCAACCGACAAATAAGCAACTTGGAAACAGGTGCCCATGTCTCCTTGGGTGGCATGGATTATGATTTCTCAAATGGCAAAGCTATCAAACGAACTGATAAAAATATAACTGAACTAAAGTCATTTTTGACAGCCGCGGCTGAAAAGGACGTATCAAAAAATTGCCCAGTAAGTTACTACAACGTCATTACCAGCAGTAAGAATGAAGACCAAGTCCTACTGGGTTACGGCTGCTATCACCCAACTGCTCGCATGTTTGCCGTCAAGCAAAAAGGATCTTGGGAATTTATCACGCCAACTAACCAATTTGATCTTTTGGGTATACCGCTTTGTAGTCACGTCACCAAGCACAATATTGAGGCGAGCATTGCGCCAGTGTGCGCAAGTGAAGATGGCCTGAAGTACGAGGTGAGGAGTCGGTAGATACCCGGCAGGGTATCGTCTGCTCTTCCGCTCACCATAGAAAAAAGACGAGCAGAACTCGTCTTTTTTCTATGGTACACCCGGCAAGATTCGAACTTGCGACACCTGGTTCCGAAGACCAGTGCTCTAATCCACTGAGCTACGGGTGCGTGTAGTACAAAATTAATTATACCATGGCTCTTTACAAACCCACCCCTATTTGATACACTTTTTAAGTGTTAATTTTAGTTATGGGCCAGTAGCTCAGCTGGTTAGAGCACCTGCCTCTTAAGCAGGGTGTCGAGAGTTCAAGTCTCTCCTGGCCCTCCAAGATAAAGCGTCGACATTTTCGCTACCGGTCGACGTTTTTTCTTTTTCCGGTAGCGTAAGTAGTGCTCATGCTTTATACTTTAAGCAACTATGACATCTCGTAAGCAGACCGGATTCACCATTGTCGAACTCCTCATCGTTATTGTTATCATAGGAATCTTGGCCGCCATTACAATCGTTGCGTATAATGGCATTCAAAACCGTGGCAATGACGCCACTGTGCAGTCCGATCTTCGCCAGACCTACTCAAAAATCCAAGCGCATATCGTCCTTAATGATGCCTACCCTACGACTTGGCCCGAGATAAACTCTGTCTTCGTTACTACACGCAAAGCCTACGGGGGCGGATTAAATTCACTTATCTATTGCCGCTCGAGCACCGCAAGCGCCATAGTCGGCAGAAGTGTCTCAGGTAATGGATTTGCCTATTCAAGCAATGGTGGCGCAATGGCCTTTGCGAGCTGGCCCGGTGACAGCAATGTCAACCTATGTCCAGCGGCTGGGATCCCGACTGCCAGCCCCGGCTATGCTGCCACATGGATCCGAGTCAACGGCGTGTGGGATCCGTCGTTTACCGTCGGAGCGTAATTCCCTCTATTGATTTTTGCTATACTAAAACGTAATGGAAATTCACACCAATATCCCGCTCAAAAACTATACGACCATGCGCCTTGGCGGCAACGCCCGTTTTATGACCGATATTCGTACGCCCGATGAAATCGCCAACATCTATCGCAATGCCAGCTCGCAGCAACTGCCGATTTTTGTGCTTGGTGGCGGAAGTAATATCATTGTGCGTGACGAAGGGTTCGCTGGTATTGTTATTCGCAATCGAATTCCCGGCTTCTCTGTTATCGCCGAAGATTCTCAATCGACAACTATCCGCATTGGTGCCGGTGAACTTTGGGATGAAGTAGTAAAACGTACAGTCGACATGAATCTTAGTGGGATTGAAGCGATGTCGGCCATTCCGGGAACGGCCGGCGCCGCACCTGTGCAAAATGTAGGTGCATATGGCCAAGAAATTGCCGATACACTGCTATCCCTCGAGGCATACGACAGCCAAACAGATACATTTGTAACGCTTCAAAGTAGCGACTGCGGATTCTCATATCGACATAGTATTTTCCGCGGCGACCAAGCCGGACGCTACGTTATCACCGCTATCACTATTCGGCTTTATAAAGCCGCCCCGCAACCGCCGTTTTACGCTGCCCTGCAAACGTATTTTGACGCTCACGGCACTGCACTATTTACACCGCAAATTATTCGAGATGCCGTCACCGATATTCGCGCAAACAAACTACCCGACCCCAAAAAGCTGCCAAATACTGGCTCATTCTTCAAAAACGCCATCGTGGAAGACTGGCAGATCGGTGATTTAAAAGCCGAATATCCCGACATCCCCACGTACGACATGCCCGATGGTCGTATTAAAATACCCACTGGCTGGCTTATCGAAAAAGTAGGCCTAAAAGGCCAGCTTCTTCACGGCATGCGCGTGCATGACAAAAATGCTCTTGTACTCATCAATGAATCGGCCGCCAGCTATAGTGACTTAGCCGCGGCACGAGACGAGATTATCGGCGCTGTTCGGGACCAATTTCACATCATGATCGAGCAAGAACCGCTCGAGATATAATATTGTAGTTTTTATCTAAAACCCTTATGCTAAGAACATGCGTTATCAACGTGGGTTTACATTAGTCGAGCTCGTCATCGTCATTTCGATCATGAGTATTCTTTTAGTATTAGCTGTCGTTAATCTTCGTTCGGGCCAAATGTCGGCTCGCGACCAAGAACGAAAAACAGACATCGAGAACATCACCCGTGGGCTCGAAGGCTTTTATAAAAACACGAGCAACGCCGCTGATTACCCATCAACATATATAGGCGACTCGGCAACGACCGATGCCGATGTGGTAAGCGCGCTGCAAAATATCGATCTCAAGTCACTGCAAGCTCCAGGCGCAGCCGCTGGTACGCGTAGTCTTATTAAGGCTACTACCGCAAACGAGACAATCGGCGCTGGTGCACCCACGCCAACCATCTCCGACTATGTCTATCAACCGCTTCAGCTCGATAATACCCTTTGTACGCTTGTCGCACAGGAGTGTCGCCGATACAATCTATATTACCGACTCGAGGCAGATGGCACGGTCTATAAAGTGAGCAGCAAAAACCAATGACACATACTTCATCCCAGCAAGGCTTTTCAGCCGTTGAACTTCTTATCACATTGTTTGTTGCCGTAGCTTTTATTGCGACCGGCTATCAACTTTACAGCACCATCGTCAAAGATGGGGGCGAAGCGCGATTCCGTGCCCGAGCGAGCAATCTCGGCTACGAAACTTTACGACAGGCAAGCAACACAACCCCAGCCTGTACCGGAAGTGACATCGTCACCACACCGGCGGCACCGAGCAACAGCGGGCTCGACACTCCTGTTATCACCCAAACTATCTCTGCACCCCAGGGATGCAACAGTGGTACCTGGCAAGACCGAGTTATGAAGGTGCAAGTAACCGTCGTTTACGGCCCGCAAACAAATAGACAGGAAGCATCCCATGCAGTTTACGTCGCAAAGTAAAAATCGAGGATTTACCATCGTTGAGGTGCTTGTTATTGCACCGATTATCATCCTTGCGCTCGGTGCTTTTATTGCTGTCATGGTCAATATGACAGCCGAAGTCCTTAAGACGCAATCCGAAAACAGTATGGTTCAAGGTACGCAGGATGCACTTAGTAGTATCGAGCGAGATATCAAGCTTAGCGGGCAATTCCTAGCGGGGAATGAGCTCGTTGCCCAGTCGCCTCAAGGCTATGCCGATGGTTACGGCACTATCAACAGCGATAGCGATGCCAACAGCTTTACCAATGTTACTACTGGAGGTACCAGGAGTAAGATGCTCATTCTCCGCACCTTCACTACCGATAAAAACCCTATCGACGGCACCCGCCAACCAATCTATACCGATCAACCAACTGCCAGTTGCGCGCAAAAAACCACCAATAAACTCTTCTCCAGCAATACGATCTACTTCGTAAAGAACAACACGCTTTGGAAACGAACAATTATCCAGCAGGGTAGCGGCCGTCCAAATCTATGCGACACGCCATGGCAACAGCCAAGCTGCTCGTCGACCGTCACAAAAGGCACCTTTTGTAAGGTAAATGACTCTCGCCTTGCGGATAATGTGTCCGATCTGACAATCGATTACTACACTAACCCAGGCGACACGACGCCTATTGCCGATGCGAACGATGCTACAAAAACAGTTACCCAGCGCAACGCTGCGCTTTCCGGGGCAACAACAGCCAAGGTCTCAATTACCACAGCAGCAAAAGTCGCCGGCCGCGATGTCGGCAACACAGCCGCTGTCCGCGCTACCAAACTCAATATTACTAGTGACCCTCCGGTGGTTGTTACGCTTGGCTTCATCCAGCAACCAACCGACCAATCAGTTATTCCTGCAGACGGCAGCACTACCTTTAGCGCCACGGCCAACATCAGCAGCTCCGCTTACCAGTGGCAGCTATCGACCAACGGCGGCACTTCGTGGGCAAATGTCAGCAACGGCGCCAACTATAGCGGCGCAACGACCAATACACTAACTGTCAGCAACTTCACGACAACCTGGAATGGCACCGCATACGTGGGGTGGAATGGATACAAATACCGCGTCGTTGTCACCAACTTTGGCGATACCGCCACTAGTAGCGCCGCCACGCTCAACGTATCCACTTGGGGGGACATCACCTATCTAAATGGATACAGCGACTACCTAGGTACCTACTCTACCATCGGCTACACGCAAACAAGCGCTGGTGTGGTTATGCTAAAAGGCTTAGTACAAAAATCGAGCGCAATCCCACAAAGCTCGAATGACGTCGTCGGAATACTACCACCCAACTACCGACCAAACGGAACCCTTATCTTCGAAACAAGCACAAGTCCTACAGTACCATCACGCGTCGACGTCGCCGCTAACGGTGAAATCCGAATACAAACCGGTGATCAGTCTTGGACATCCCTTGAAGGCATCAGCTTCATCCCTGCATCCACCTCTTATACGCGCACAGCACTTACTACCCCTACGAACGGTTGGGTCAACTACGGCGGGTCGTTCTCTCCCGCCAGCTACGTCATAGACTCTCTCGGTCGTACCCATATACAAGGCCTCCTAAAAAGCGGCACCATGACCAACGGCACGCCTATGGTGGGCGGCCTACCAGCAGGCGCAATGCCTTCAAAATATATGCACGTCGTAGCGCGCAATAACGGCGCCTTTGGTTTCATCGGCATAGATCAAACTAACGGAATCGTCGCCAAGGGCGTTGGCAATAACGGCTATCACAGCATCAATACTATGTACTACCCGGCTTCATTCAATAGCTGGCAAACACCAGGGCTACAGAATGGTTGGGTTAGCTACGACGGTGGTGCATTCTTCGCTACGCCTCAATACACAAAGGGTTCCGACAACATCGTTCGCCTCAAAGGCATCGTAAAAAGCGGAACCACCACTAACGGAACGGTAATCATGAATCTTCCTGCGGGTTATCGTCCAAAAGAACGCGTACTGCACGCATCTGTATGTGCCGACGCCTACTGTCGTCTCGATATCTTGCCAAATGGAAACGTGGAGCTATACGTGAGTAGCGCCACCTGGACGACACTCGATTCCGTCACTTTTGTAGCCGAACAGTAGGCTGTGGAAAAGTCGCAAGATAGTGCTTGCGCTTACTCACAGGGCATAGTACTATTACAGGTATAAAACTAATTAACTAGGGGGCACTTAGAAATGAGTCTTCAAAACATTAAAAAATTTAAAGCAGACAAGGGTTTCACTATCGTTGAACTCTTGATCGTCATCGTGGTTATCGCTATTTTGGCGGCAATCGCTATCGTTGCCTACAATGGTATTCAGCAGCGTTCACACACAACTTCATCTAAAACCGCTGCGGAAAACCTAGCGAAGAAGGTTGAAGCATACAACGCAGTCAACAGCGTATACCCAACAACCAACACTGCAGCGTTGATGACTACCGCGCTCAATGGATTAAACGACTCAAGTCTTCAGGGAAGCGGAATCGTCATCGGTACTCCTACAGCAACAACCGCAGACAGCGTCGTGCAGCTACGTACTTGCTATGCAACTGGTGCTCAGACAGCAGGTACCACAGTACCGACCGGCTATGTAGTGTACATATGGGACTCTACTCTGACCACTGCAGGTCTCAACCCAGTACAGGCAGGTGGCATTGGCTCTATCACTGCCGGTGCAACTGGTGTTGCTAATACTGCAACCTGCGCAAACGCTTATACTGCCGCTTAATCTTCTATAGGCCACAGTAAACTTAAAACACACCCGAGTTATTCTCGGGTGTGTTTTGTTTCGAGGGACACAGGGTTCGATCCCGAAGATAGTCGTTTTATTTCATCGCGTTCGAGCTGCGCCGATAACTTGCTTCATCCATATACACTTATTAAATACCCTGCTTGCATATATACATCTCTCAGGGTAAAGTAAGTACAAGAATTAATATTAAACAACACTAGGGGGCATAGTGAAGATATTAAATAAACTTAAGAAGAATCAAGGATTCACTATTGTTGAACTCTTGATCGTTATTGTGGTTATCGCTATCTTGGCAGCTATTTCGATAGTAGCCTACAACGGTATTCAGAACCGCGGAAAGACAGTCGCACTCCAGACTGCGTCGAACGGTACCGCCAAGAAAGCAGAGCTCTATAACTCCGATCTCTCGGTATACCCTTCAAATCCATCGCAGCTTACGGGCGCGGCGGCCGGTACAACCTATCAGTTGACGGGCGTCACATTTGACGCTACGGCGTTCTCTGCTGCCAATAAGCCCGTGACGAACTCCGAACTAACCTTCTATCGTTGCGGCACCAACGCGGCAGCCGCAGCCACGGATCTTGCGACGACAACTGTCGTAACAGGTACCCGCATTGACTATTGGGACTGGACAAGTAGCACTGTCAAAAGTATATCTTCAGGCCAAGTTAACGGAACTGCGCCAAACACCTATGCAGTCACCTGCTATATAACAGCTTCGTAGATCCATACTATATAGGTAGCTAAAATGAAGAGCCCCCGAAGATTTCTTCTCCCGGGGGCTCTTATTCTTCAGTGAAATAAGCTATCGGTCGCTCGGGAGCGGGAATTGTTGCACGAAGTCGAGAACTTCACCTCGCAAGCGTGCAAGCGCTTGCTCATCCTCGCGCGCGTCGACTACCTGCTTCATCCAATCCGCAATCTGTGCCATGTGCTCTTCTTTGAGACCACGAGTCGTAAGCGCTGGTGTACCAAGGCGAATGCCGCTTGGGCGGAACGGCGGCAATGGATCATCGGCTACACTATTGGCATTGAGCGTCAGGCCAATCTTGTCGAGCGCTATTTCGGCCACCTTGCCATCAATGCCAAAGCTTTTATATACATCGGCCAAAATAAGATGGTTGCTCGTACCGCCCGTCACGAGCTGGAAGCCTCGAGCCTGTAGCTCATCGGCAAGCACGCTTGCATTCTTAAGCACCTGAGCAGCATATTCCTTAAACTCAGGCTGTAGTGCTTCGCCAAACGCTACCGCCTTGGCGGCGATAACGTGCATATGCGGGCCGCCCTGCATACCAGGAAAGATTGAGCGGTCGATAAGTGTTGGGATATTCTCGAGCGTCTTCTCGGGCTTCTTAAGTGGATTACCAACAATACCTTTTGAGAGAATGAGGCCACCGCGTGGACCACGAAGTGTTTTGTGAGTTGTCGTGGTAATAACGTGAAAGCCGTAATCAAATGGATTCTTTGCTACGCCACCAGCAATAAGCCCGGCAATGTGCGCCATGTCTGCCATAAGGAGCGCACCAACTTCATTACCAATAGCAGCAAACTTTTCGTAATCGAACTCGCGCGGATAGGCGCTGAAGCCAGCAAGAATAATCTTTGGCTTATGCTCAAGCGCGAGCGCACGCAGTTCGTCGTAGTCGATCTCACCCGTGCTAATATCTTTCATTTTATATCGTACGAAGTTATATAACTGTGCGCTGCGCGTTACTGGCGCCCCGTGCGTAAGGTGGCCACCATGCGAGAGATCCATAGCAAGCACCGTGTCGCCCGGCTCAAGCCAGGCGCTATATACCGCTTCGTTTGCAGGTGCACCTGAATGTGGCTGTACATTGGCATGATCGGCGCCAAATAGCTGCTTGGCACGGTCGATAGCAAGTTGCTCTACCTGATCGGTGAACTCTTGACCCCCATAATAACGGCGA
This sequence comes from uncultured Candidatus Saccharibacteria bacterium, assembly GCA_946479665.1. Next base: position 12,321 of record CAMLGO010000003.1, on the reverse strand, counting down.
CCCGGGTAGCCTTCGGAGTATTTATTCGTAAAGACACTGCCCAGCGCCGTGAGCACATCGCGGCTTACGTAATTTTCACTTGGAATAAGCTCGAGCCCATCGCGCTGCCGCTGTTCTTCGGACGCTATTAAATCAGCAATTTTTGTATCTTTCATCACCAATCTCCTCTTTTGTGCCATTATACCATTTCTTGCATTTATATCATAGATGATATAAAATAAGCGCTATGGAAGCAGTCGAAGATTACAAAGTAAAAATTGGTGCACTCATTCAAGAAACTCGTATCAACCGCGGATTCACCCAGGCACAACTTGCCGAATCCCTAAAAACCAGCCAAAGCGCGATCAATCGCATCGAAAAAGGCGGTCAAAACATCAGCCTCGAGATGATCGCTCGCATTAGCGACGTTCTTTCAAGCGAAATCGTCAGCCTCAACCAAACCGGAAAGATCAACTTCCGCGTCAATGGTGGCAAAAAGCTCTCCGGTAGCATTGAAGTAAAGACAAGTAAAAATGCCGCTGTCGGCCTCCTTTGCGCTGCCCTTCTCAACAAAGGTAAAACCACTCTACGTCGCGTGGCACGCATCGAAGAAGTAAACCGTATCATTGAAGTACTGCAAAGTATCGGCGTAAAAATCCGCTGGGTTAACGACACAAACGACCTCGAAATTATTCCGCCTCGCCGCCTGCAGCTTGAAAATATGGATATTGAAGCCGCCAAGCGCACTCGCACGGTCATTATGTTCCTCGGCCCGTTGCTTCACCAGTACAAGGACTTTAAGCTACCATTTGCCGGTGGCTGCAACCTTGGCACACGCACCGTTGAGCCGCACATGACCGGCCTTGCGCCGTTTGGCCTGGATGTCGAGGCCACGAGCGACTACTACCACGCGATCGTAAACGAAAAGACTGTTAATAAAACAATCCTTCTTACCGAGCGTGGCGACACTGTCACCGAAAATGTTATTATGGCTGCCGCCCTTCACCCGGGCAAGGTCACTATCCGCAATGCTAGCCCGAACTACATGGTGCAAGATGTTTGTTTCTTCCTAGAGAAGCTTGGCGTTAAGATCGAGGGTATCGGCACGACAACACTGACCATCCATGGCGTTAAGTCGATCGACAAAGATGTCGAGTATGCGCCAAGTGAAGACCCAATCGAAGCCATGAGTTTGATTGCCGCTGCTGTCGTGACTGGCTCAGAAATCACCATCACCCGTGCGCCGATCGAATTCATCGAAATCGAGCTCGCAATCCTCGACGGCATGGGGCTCAATTACGAACTCAGCGAAGAATACCCTGCTCGCAACGGCGCGACTCGCTTGGTTGATATCCACCTCAAGCACTCTCTTTTACATGCGCCAAAAGACAAGCTTCACAGCATGCCATTCCCTGGCGTCAACATGGATAACCTGCCATTCCTCGGCCTCATCGCTACGGTTGCCAAAGGTCGCACCCTCGTGCATGACTGGTCATATGAGAACCGTGCAATTTACTTTACTGAGCTCACCAAGCTCAATGCCAACATCGAACTAGTCGACCCGCACCGCGTCTACATTACCGGCCCAACCAAATGGAAACCTGCCGATGTAGTAGCACCCCCTGCCCTGCGACCATCCGTTGTCATTTTGCTTGCCATGTTAGCCGCTCCCGGCACTTCAATTCTACGCGACGTGTACTCTATCAACCGCGGCTATGAAGATTTTGCCAATCGCCTCAACAGCCTTGGCGCCGACATCGAAACGCTGCGAGAGATCTAGCCTTACCCTTTAAACTGTGCTACAATTGCTGAGGATTTGGCGAATATAGCACAGTTGCCTAGGCGAAGCCGATTAAATAATCAGCACGCTCTAACCAACTGCCTGCCATTGATTGCCCAGATACCATGTACGCCATATTTTGGCGAATATAGCTCAGTTGGTTAGAGCGCCGGGTTGTGGTTCCGGAGGTCGTGGGTTCAATTCCCATTATTCGCCCCATAGAAAAAAGACAGTCGCATGACTGTCTTTTTTCTATGTCATCCATTTATCCGTACGGATTATATGGCCGCGTTGGTGGCTCACGAAATGCAGGTGGCTTCGCAGAAGACAATCCTTGTCGTGGCATAGGTGCAATTGCACCGCGACGCAGTGTGCGGGCATCCTCGTGATGCTTCGAAGGTACGCCAGACCCAATTGCCGAGTCCCTATAGCTGCGTACAGCTTGGCGATTTCGCTCAACATGAAGCCGCTCATGAAATGAACTGACGCTTGTCGATCCGAGTCGTTCACCCTGCGCTTCTTTAGCATATACATTACTATGGAACACAGCGTCATTACCATTAAGACGGGCTAGCAGCTCGGCTGAGATCTTTGGCGATGTATTCATATCGCTCATGTTTTTTATTATAACACTAGGAAGCGAGTGAAAAACGAGCTTGCTTGTTTTTCCGAGTGACGACGTGTTACATGAAAACGTAGTTTTCTTATAACACTTGGTTGCCCCGATCTTGGTATTATTGCGCCCATTCTGATATAATACGTAGGCATGCGGGCGTCGTATAATGGCTAATATGCCTGCCTTCCAAGCAAGCGATGAGAGTTCGATTCTCTCCGCCCGCACCAAGCATAAGTAAAATAAATAGACACTAAGGTGTCTATTTTTGTTATACTATTGTTATATGTGGGCAAAACAAAAAGGTTTCACGATCGTTGAGTTACTGATAGTCATTGTCGTGATTGCAATTCTTGCCGCTATAACAATAGTTGCCTATAATGGCATACAATCTAGAGCAAAATCAGCAAAAGTCCAGCAGGATATAAAATCGATGCAAAGGCTAGTTGAACTATATAAAGCTGATAACGGCAGTTATCCAACGACCGGTAATACTTGGAGCTTTTCGTCTTCAAGCCCTGATGGCTTCATTCCATCAATAGTTCCCACTTTTGCAAGTTCATTGCCACGATTTACTGCAGATTCCGTAGTAAACGGCGGGCACAGCTATGTATATAACTCGAGCGGAACAGAGTACAAAATAATTCGTTTGGGACAGCCTTCGTTATCTTCCGATGAACAAGCACTAATACCCGCAGCTATGAAGGATCAATACCTCGGAAGCGATCGATATGGAGTCTGGTCACCCGGTGGCATAAATTTCTAAAATGTGGGCAAAACAAAAACAATCTGGATTCACCATCGTCGAACTACTCATCGTAATCGTCGTTATTGGCATTCTCGCTGCCATTACGATTGTGGCCTACAACGGCATACAAAACAGAGCTTACGATACAACCGTTCAAGGTGATCTAGCTAGCTTCGCAAAAAAAATTGAAATGGTAAAAGTAGACTCAGGAACGTACCCTACTACATTGACTAACACCATGGGCTTCAGTTTCAGCAAAGGTGCATACGGACTGGATGCCCAAAGTAGGAACGTTCGGTATTGCTACAACAGCTCTACAGATAGCTATATCTTGATGGCTAGTTCGAAATCGGGCAACTACTTTAAAGCACAGAACTCCATAGTAAGCTCAACGGCAGGCACGTACGGATGGGGTGTATGCAGCCAAATCGGCCTGGTCAATATCAATCCTTCTCAGGATGGATTCTATACAAGCGCAAGTCCTCAATGGGCTACATGGACAAACTAACCACTCACATCCGAGAGCTCTACGGTGCACAGGCGAGGAGATTCAGAAAGAGCACATCCTCGGGATGCGCTCTTTCTTTTTAGACTCTAATGCTCATGCGGATCCGTGTCGGCATCTTCCTTCGTCACATGCACCGTCCCATGCGGGTGTTCAGCCGGCGCATAAATCGAATATACCTTTAAAACGTCGCTTCCCGTATTTACGAGATTATGCCACGTACCTGCCGGCACGAATATCGCATCGTCATCACTCGCGGCAGTCTCGATCAATTTGTTCTCACTCGAACCCATATACACCGTTGCGCTACCCTGCTCTATTCGCAGGAACTGATCGTGATCATTATGCACCTCAAGCCCAATATCGTGGCCCGGCTGAATCGCCATCACAGTTACCTGTAGATTCTTTCCTGTCCATAGGGTCGTACGATAGTTTTCGTTTTCAAGCGTCGCCACTTCAATATTGGTAATGAATGGTGCCGGTCCATGATCGGTAGTATCCATATGTGCCTCCTTTTTCTTATCTCCTCCTATTATACCTAATGCGGTATAATAACTGAGGTATGCCCCGATAGCTTAGCTGCCAGAGCGAAGCGATATGATTACATTCAGCAGGCTCTATCCAGCTGAACTACTCAATCGGGACAATCAACGTGATCCATTTATGCCCCGATAGCTCAGCTGGATAGAGCAGAGGACTTCTAAGCCTAAGGTCGCTGGTTCGAATCCAGCTCGGGGTACCAAATTCGAAATTATTATTTTCCACACCGCTAATTCAGTTGAAATATTCTTGTGACCGGTTTTAGAGATAAGACTTAATCAAATACTATGCACGAGAGACGAGCTTTTCAAGAGGCGTCCAGATAGTCTTAGCCCTCTTGTGAGTCAGTGTACTCATCTTTATCAAGATGACAATCAGCATAGACAGACCGGCACAAAGAATTGCAGGTATTACTTGAAGGAAGGCTATTTCTGGTAATCGTGTAAATAGAATAAATGCAATCGTAATAGCAAAGAGAATTGTCATAACAATCCATTCATTGCTAAATACTTTGCCCTCGAGCAGTAATTTAATTTCTGCGCGATTTTGCTGAGCAACGAACACCGATTTCAACATCTCTTTATGTGGATCCTTCACATCACCCTTATAGCCAACGATAAGAGAAACAAGGGCATCGAATTCTGATTTACCAACGTCAGCCCCGCCCTTAGCCGCTACCTTGCTATAGGTCTTAATCGCGGTATCTATTTCTGTGTGGAATTCCGGCTCCATACGACGTGAGTACTGTAGCAATTCCTCAAGTTTGTTCACCTCGACAACGACTAGCCGATGCAATTGATCGATACGTATCCGTTGCGCGTTGATAATTGGCGAAATATAGAAGCCATACAAGAACGAGTTTACTGAAAAGAGGGTAAGTGCAGCACCTTGTAGCTCAATTTTTGGCAAGAACAGTGAAATGACAAAGAAGACGATAGCAAATATAAAAAGGTACTGAGTTAAGCGCACGCGGGTAAGGAGAAAATATTTGAGATTCATTCATAAACAATATCACATGAATGAGCTTTAGACGAAGTCTTTTTCTTTGCTATTATTAAGGGTATGAAACCTACTCTCCAAGAACTTTCCGACGCACTTCAGGCGTCATGGGGCGCCGATACCGCCTATAGCTCTGAAGAATGGAGTCAAGAGAACAAGGCGCGTGGTCAATGCCTCGTCGCCTGCTTAGTAGTACAGAATTATCTTGGCGGTGAGTTGATCAGCTACGAAATTAACACGGATCAGCTTAACGAAACACACCACATCAATCAACTCTCCGACGGAACAGCTATCGATACAACCGCATCGCAATACACTTCACCTGTGAATATGAAGCGCAAGCCAATAGATACCGGCGAGTTTGCATCAATTCGCGATAAGCGACTGGCCGATAAATCCACAGCGGCGAGATACGAAATCCTCAAACGTCGAGTTGAACGGCGACTTACTCTCGGAACTTAGAATAGTTCTAATTCGATGCAACACTCCGTACCACGAGAGCTGCCTAGCATGCGCTAGGCGACCCTCATTATTCAGGCCCGACTTAGGATGCTTTAAGCATAGGCAATATTTCTGTTACTATAAATACATGCCCTCAAAAAGACAAAAAGAAAAAATACTATTTACTATTCCCTGGACAAAAAAACATAAAACGGCTGTCACGAGACCCTTACTTCGTCGAGTGGGCCTTATACTTCTTGGAGTGTTCATCGTCCTCACTGTTGGTTTCGGTTCCAATACCCTGCCCTACGCATTCAGCACAATCAGATGCCTTGGACTACCGGTTCAAACATCTGACTTCATGGCTTCAAAAACACTCACCATGCCGGGCGAAAAGGGATACGGACCTAACTTATTCAATAGTTATAAATTCTGCACGAAAAAACAGGCAGAGGCCGCAGGATATAGATCGAGTGTTCTGAGCGAAGAGGCTAAACAAAAACTCGATGCTCAGCGAAAGGCTCAAGAAGAAGCGAAGCGTTTCTCGCCTTCAAAGGTTAGCTATACCGTGTATGTTCCGAAGCTCGAAGTGTATGAAGCATCCAATCTTGAGCTGAGTAAAGTACAGTCAAACATCCACACCTTTATGAGGATCAAAAAGAATGGCACAGTCATTGGGCAAATCAGAGAGCTGAAGGTTAACGATAGCTACAATATTTGCGCCAAACCCGATGATCCAAACAAATCATACTGTAAGGTAATTGGGCACGACACTCAGGGGCGAGAGATTAAAAGAAGCTTTCGAAAAGGCTTTAAAGAATGGTCATCCAGCTACACGGGCGTCAATATAGACGGTACGGGTATTATCCTATCAAGCGATGATGATACTGAAGCGGTGAAAATACTCAGTTCATTACAAAAATATACAGAGAGTTAATATCTACTATGAAACGATTACCGAAATTGCAGAATACTACCACAAAGATTATTGTTAGCGCTGTCATTATTGCGGGCATCTACGTTGCTATCGAGTACTTCCATATAGACGATTACATGATGTATGGATTATGGATGGCCGCCAGTTGGATACCCCCTACTATCATGAACACCCCTGCAAGAGGAGCTAGCCTTCTGATGCAGCCCCTTCAGGTAGTAGCACTCTTGGCACCGGGTATTATCACCGGTTTCACACTAGCGATTCTTAAGCAGCGAGCAGCCTTCAGAGTTGCTTTCATCAGTACAATGATCGCCTACTTCATTTCAAAGGTAGCGGCGGCATTTTTGCTTAGCGCATGGATCAGTGGATTGATCGTTCCATTCATTGCGATGCTCGTAGGGTATGCCTTCGCGTACCTATTAGTACGACGAATCACAAGACCCGTGTTCTCGTGGCTCATTATTATTGCACTAATACTTGTGAATCTATTAGCCATTCCAATTATCACGAGAGCGATTAGCAAGCCGATTACCGATGCCCGACAGGCGAATGAACTTTCTTTAGCTGTTAAAGATATGAAATTCACCGCTTACTACCCGAGCTACATTCCAAAGGATCTTGGTGCTACACAAGCAAAGTTCGAGGGATATCACAATTCCAAATATCAACATCCGCATGTTAGTTATACTGTTGGTAAATTAGAATTTATGGTTAGCGAGAAGCTCAAAAATCAGGAGCCGGTATTCAATAAGACCGACAACTGTGATATTAGTGCAATCTGGTCTGCAATGCGTACCAAAGCCGAGATAAGCCAAGCCGAAGCAGATAAAAGTCGTGATAATTTAGCGATATGTCGAGTGCTCGGAAAGACCGATGATGGACATGAAGTGTATGTTAAAGCCAATAAAAGCCAGTTTAAATTTTATTACATGGAAGTAGATGGCACTATAATTGCCATGGAGCACGATACGGCCCGAAAGCCGCGCTATGCTGACGATTTCGAGAAAGAAGTATTAAAGGTATTCAATGGCATGGAAAAGCTTGATACTTCGAAATTAGTGGGTGGTTATTAACAGTGGGGCACTCATGAAAATAGCCTCACATTTTCGAGGCTATTTTCATACGATCAATTAATAAGAACAGCTATCGCAAGACGTATGAGTAGTTAGCCGTGTCACCCGTAAAGAGGCTACTCTTTCCAGCTTCCTTCTTGAAACATACGGGTGCAATTGATTTTTGAATATTATACTTCTCTACTATTTTGCAGCTTGGCGTATCCAGCAATACACTAAAATTATTCTCATCGTCACTACTGCCAGACGACTGACTCCATGAACTTACCCTCGCCCATTTATCATCTTGCTTCACCATAAAACTGCGTAGCATACCAGTTCCGCCACAACCGCTTCCTATAAGTGCTTGTGACTGATCTTCGGTCACACCCAGCACATGCTGCTTAAATCTTCCTTGCACCCCAGAGCATGGCTTTTCTTTCTCAAACACCTTCAAGGCATCTACTAGTCCAGGAACCTTCGTATAGTCTGATAGAGAAGAAAGAGATTGTTCTCCCGAGGAGCTGTCACCATGAGCACCGGGCGCAAAAGTAATCAGTCCGGGTAGTGACTCCATGATAGTAGCCGCATCTCGGAGGCTTGGCTTCTCGCTATTATTCTTGTACACCGTATACGAAAGTACCACGATAATCCCAATAAGCAAAAGGCCTATAGCTATTTCAATCAAGCCAAGACGTAGATGTTTTTTCTGCTGTGTATTTTTCATAATTATCCTTATTTATTTCTTAATTTGAATACATTGTACATGAAGTATGCCTTCGTCACTATCTAGTGCGAAAGAACGTGCACTTCATGTATCTGCAGATGAAGTTCTTAACTTTAAATAGAAAGTCCCTCTCATTTGCTATGATGAGAGTAATGAAAGTAGTAACAGCAGGACCAAGTTTCCTAGATATCGACGCCTACGCTTGCTCTGTTGCCTATGCAGAGTTATTGCGACTGATGGGTGAGGATGCGATTGCATATAGCTCCGCAACAATGAATGAAAGTATTACGAAAACAATACGTTCATGGGACGTCTCGTTTTCGACAGAGCACACACCAAGCGACAAAGACACGTTTATCTTAGTTGATGTCTCCGACCCTGACTATCTGGATAAAGCCGTCAATATAAACCGCGTTGAAGAAGTTATCGATCACCACGTAGGCTTCGAGGAGTTCTGGCGTGAGCGAATTGGAGAGAAAGCAGATATCGAGTTTATCGGTGCTGCCTGTACGCAAATTTACGAGAAATGGCTTGCCGCGGGCCTTGTCGGCAGTATGAGCGAAACAAGCGCTCGACTGCTCATCTCGGGCATTCTCGACAACACACTCAACTTCAAGGCTACCGTCACCACCGATCGAGACAGAGTTGCTTACGAAGCGTTGCTTAAGATTGCGAATCTACCCGAAGACTGGACAGCGCAATACTTTTCAGAGTGCCAAGGATCAATCTTTAACAACATCGAATACGCACTTGCCAACGATACTAAAATGATGAAGTTCAATAATATCAAGACCGATGCCATCGCATTCGGACAGCTCGTCATATGGAGCGGCGAACGAGCGACTAATGAATATCGCGCATCAATCGAGATAAGTATGGCAGCAAAATCGGAAAATTGGTTCGTTAACATCGTAAGTATTAGTGAAGGAAAAAGTTACTTGCTATGCTCGAATGAAATTGTTCAAGAATGGGCCGAGAAGGTCTTGGATATTCAATTCACAAACAATATCGCGCAGGCAAATCGGCTCTGGCTCAGAAAAGAGATATTTAAGCAGGACCAATCTTATATTCCCTAATTCTTCTTCAAAGCGCACTTTGCTATACTAAACATATGCAGAATACTTTTATGAAACAACTTGTTAGCTCTGAATATTTAATCGCGGCAATCTTAGTAGCCGTTTTTTACATTGTCGTTGGTAATTTCGACTGGTGGTGGCTGCCAATTCTCTTTTTAGTTCCTGATATTACGATGGCCGGCTATCTCATCAACTCACGCGTAGGTGCCTTTATCTACAATATTGGCCACAGCCTCATTGGACCAGCCGTATTAGTTGCACTCTACATTGGTACCGACAGCCAGCCGCTGCTGTTTGTAGCCCTTATCTGGCTCTTTCATATCCTTATTGACCGCGCATTTGGATACGGCCTTAAGCACATCACTAGCTTCCACCACACCCACCTTGGACCTATTGGCAAGCAAAAACAAAAATAATCGCTTCTTGCCCGTTACCCCAGAAACTTCTAGCATAACCTACTGTTAAATATCTCACATTCCACCTTATTAATACGCGCTATATTAAGGGCACACTAATATAAGGATAAGGAGATATCTATGGACAGGTTTGATCTTTCACAAGAGTTTAAGAATGCAGTAGGCAATGTTATTGGTTTTCTCCCTAATATTCTCGCTGCACTTTTGATATTACTAATCGGTAGTATCGTCGCATCCGCCCTTGCACGTTTAATACGCAAAGTTCTTCAGCGGCTACGATTTGATCGAGCGATACACTCTTCCGCAGCAGGAACCATGGTGTCGCGCGTCATCGAGAGCCCATCATATTTTACGGGCAGAATTGTCTTTTGGCTCATCATGATCGGCACTATCTCACTTGCCGTGACGGCGCTGAATCTGCCAATTTTGAACAATCTGCTTGGCGCAATATACGGCTACATTCCCAATGTTATCGCAGCCGTTATTATATTCCTTATTGCTAGTACGATCTCTGCCGGCGGAGCCCGATTTGCTCAGCGCGTTATGGGCAGTACCGCCATGTCACGTTTAGTAAGTACGGCAGTACCAGCGATCATCATGAGCCTCGCGGTTTTTATGATCCTCAACCAGCTGGGTATTGCCACCGACATTGTTAACATCCTGTTTACTGCGATTGTTGGCGCGATCGCCCTTGGCCTTGCGCTTGCGTTCGGCCTTGGCGGGCGTGACGTTGCCCGTGGTCTACTCGAACAAGCAGCCGATAATGCGCGCGCCAAGCAAGATAGCATTGACGAGCAGGCCATACAAAATGCCCGACGCTCCACTAACCGCTAGGTATGGGCTTACCACTTACTGAAGAGGAGGCATGGCTTCGGGTACAACAATACCATCCGCCTGTCGCTGACTGGTAAGAATTTGCTCCACCTGATCAAGAGTAATAGTAATAGTACTGCCGGGCAGCGCGTTACCGCCAAGTACCTGCTTTGCGACAGTATTCTCAACCGCTCGCTGCACAACACGGCGCATTGGCCGGGCACCAAGTCGAGGGTCGAAGCCGCTATCGACAAGAAATAGCTTGGCATCATCTTCTACGACGACCGTGAGTTTCTGAAGCGCAAGGGTTTTATTGATGCCCGCAAGAATCAAGTCGACAACCTGCACTAACTCCTCTTTATTGAGCGGGCGGAATGTCACGATCTCATCGAAACGGTTCAAGAACTCTGGGCGGAATTGGTTAGTGTTGATGAGCTCATCGATAAATTGCTTTTCAAATTGCTCCAGTTGGTAGCCGCGCTCAATGTATTCACGAATACGATCGGCTCCGGCATTACTTGTGGCGATCACGATCGCATCCCGGAAGCTGACTTCGCGGTTCTTTATATCGCGCAAAATACCTTCGTCGAGCAGCTGAAGAAGAGTTGTCAGTACCTGTGGATGAGCCTTTTCAATCTCATCAAGCAGCACTACGCTGAATGGCTGCTTCATCGCCTGAGCAGTGAGGCTATTTGGATCGTCGGCACCATCGGCGATCAAACGCGATACATCTTCGGCACGTACATATTCGTTGAGATCAAGGCGAATCATGCGCTCTTCGCCGCCGAAGTACACGTCGGCAAGTGCTTTGGCGAGCTCGGTCTTACCTACGCCCGTTGGTCCCAAAAACAGGAATGTGCCAATCGGTCGATTTTGATTACGAACCCCCGCACGAGCACGCCGAAGCGCATCACTCACCACTTGAACGGCACGGGTTTGATTGATCATGCGTTTATGAATAAGGTCTTCAAGGTTGAGCAGCTTCTCGCGCTCATCATCCGTATTCGCCACCCCAACTTTTATATCCATCGTCTGCTCGATTGCCTGCTGGACAGAATGTGCCGTGATCAGTCCATCCTCAGGGTGTGACGCCGCGGATTCCAGCAGTTTCATCGCTCGACCCGGCATCGCAAGATCATGAATATAACGCTCGCTAAGGCGGTATGCCTCCTCGAGAGCCTGATACATAAATGTCACGTGATGCTGAAATTCCAAAACGATCAGTTGGTCTTGTAACACCGCCAACGTTTCGTGTTCCGTAGCACTGGCAATCGAAATACGATTGAGCGCGTTAATGAGCGCCGGGTTGCGCTGACCGATCTGCAAGTAGCGCTGCTCATCCATTGTTAAGATGACGCGCAGTCGGCCCGCTTCGAGTATAGGCAGCAAAACATTACTAAGATCGACCGATCCGATACCTTCCTCAAAGAAGAGCTGGGCATTATCGAGACAAAGAATGACATTCTTGGCGCTATAGGCTTCATTAAGAATGCGCGTTATGAGCTGCTCGAGCTCGCCCCGTCCGGGCGCGGCAGCAATAAGTGCGGAGGCATCGAGCATAATCACTTGGCGAAACTTTAGGCTTGCCGGTAAAGAGGATGACGCGTCGAGTAGCTGTTCGGCAAAGGCATGGACAATCGTAGTCTTACCAACGCCGGCCGGGCCAACTAGGGTCGCGTTTTGTCGACCAGCACC
>CAMLGO010000002.1 GCA_946479665.1 uncultured Candidatus Saccharibacteria bacterium | reverse complement strand
TGGCCTTGGCCATTAGTATCCCACTTGCGTTTCGTATGGCCTTTTTGAGAGGGCGGAAGCAATTCTTTCGCGCGTCAATGACCGATGGCATCGGCTCGGCTGCAAAGCTTGTACTGGCGCCTATTTTAGTCCTGTTCGGATTTCATAGCCTCGGCGCAGTTGGGGCACTAGCCATCTCCCAGGTGCTCTCGCTGGCAGCGGGTGTCACCTGGGCGCGACAAGCGGGCCTTCGCGGCTCGGCGTTTGGGATGGGGCCATTGAATCTTCGGCTCATTCGACCATACTTTAAGCACGCAACCGCAGTTCTACTAGGTGCCGGAGCTGTTACAATTATCCAAACTCTGGATATGGTAACAATCAAGCATTACTTCTCGCCAACCGAGGCGGGGTTATATGCCGGTATCACGACGATTGCGGGCATTGTTTATTTTCTTATGGCTCCCATAACGGGTGTACTCATGACCCACGTCAGTAATAATCAGTCTACGCGTGAAAATCAGTCACGTCTCAAGGCGTCACTCGGCCTCATGCTATTGCTTGGCGGGGGAGCTTTAGTCGTCATGAGCGTCTTCCCTCATTTTGTGATTGATTTGCTCGTAGGATCGAAGTATAGCGTAAATGCAAGCCTCTTGTCGCGCACTGGTTTAGCGATGCTATTACTTGCTTTAGCAAACGCGCTTACGATGTATCACGTGGCTCTAAAACGCTATCGCTACAGCCTCGGTGGCGTCGTTGTGTTTATCATCACGCTTGTGCTTATGCAAATTAACCATGATAAAATAGAAGACGTGATTAACAACGTTGTACTAGGAAGTTTCATCTTACTAGTGATCACCTTCATACAGAATCTGCTTTTTAATTATCAACAATCTAGGGAGGACAATGCATAGGAATCAAGAAACATTAACCCACCTGCCGTTTATTTCCGTAATTATCCCAATGTATAACGAAGAGGACAATGTTCAGCATGTCCACAAAGCGGTTAAGAAGATCACGGGTCGTCTTGAATACAGATTCGAATATCTGTTTATCAACGATGGCAGCAGCGACAAGACAACAGAACGTTTACAAAAACTCGCCTCAAAAGATATAGAGGTTGTACCTATCGAACTAGCCCGCAATTTCGGAAAAGAGATTGCACTCACAGCCGGACTCCACGCCGCTAAAGGCGATGCCGCCATCATGCTTGATGCTGACCTTCAGCATCCCCCTGACCACATACCAGAATTTATTCAGAAATGGGAAGATGGCGCCGACGTTGTTGTGGGTGTACGAAAAGAATATAAAACGAGCTGGCATAAAAAGCTCCTCTCGAAGCTGTTTTATTCGAGCATTAACAAGGTCTCTGACACTACTATTACGCCACACGCGACCGACTTTCGTTTAGTCGATAAGCAAGTGATCAAGGCCTTCAATCAGTTCACTGAGCGTAATCGTATCACCCGCGGCTTGTTTGATTGGCTAGGCTACAAACGTGACTTTGTCTACTTTGTTGCCGACGAGCGAGAGCATGGTGCGGCCAGCTATAGCTTCGGCAAGCTTGTACGCCTCGGCATCGACAGTTTTGTAGGTCATTCCTTATTTCCACTTCGTATAGCTGGATACATTGGAATCTTCATTACCGTCGTGTCGCTACCGCTTGGCCTGTTTATCCTTGTCAATAAGTTCCTGTTCAGCAACTCCTTGTTTGGTATCGTTTTTAGTGGAAATGCCATACTTGCAGTCATTAGTTTGTTCTTGTCAGGTTTAACGTTGACATGCTTAGGGCTGATGTCACTGTATATTGCGAACATCCATCAGGAAGTTGCCAATAGGCCACTCTATGTCGTCCGACCGAATCGTCCAAAGGCAAAACGAACACCCAAGGAGCGCAAGAAATAATGCGAATACTATGGCTAAGCTGGAAGGACACGCAACATCCCCAAGCTGGCGGGGCCGAAGTAGTCACATCCGAATTATGTAAACGCCTGGTCAAAGCCGGACACGAAGTAACACTCGTGACCGCGCTGTATCCTGGTGCTATGCACAAGGACGTGATCGATGGTTACGATGTTGTTCGTGTCGGTGGGCGTTTTAGTGTCTACTTCCGTGCGTATCAATACATTAAGCAACACCTCGCCGACTGGCCTGACTTTGTTGTCGAGGAGATCAATACGATACCGTTTTGTAGCAAGCTGTATTTACCTCACAAGCAACGACTGTTATTTTTTCACATGCTTTGCCGTGAGATTTGGTTCTATCAATTGCCGCTGCCGGCTAGTCTTGTCGGCTACATTCTCGAACCGCTTTACCTGAGGTTTTTGAGCAGCGAACGAGCAATTGCCATGTCCGAGAGTACCAAGCGTGATTTGATGCGAAATGGCTTTAAGGCCGAAAATATCAGTCTCATTTCGGAAGGTATTCAACTTGAGCCTATAGGAGAGCTCGACTCAACCACCAAGTATAATCAACCAACGATAGTTTCGCTTGGGAGCATCCGGCCAATGAAACGAACCTTGGACCAAGTACGTGCCTTTGAGATTGCAAAACGATCGATGCCGGCATTGCAGATGAAAATCGCTGGCGATGCGAGCGGGGCCTATGGCAAAAAAGTTCTGACTGCTATCGCGGATAGTCCGTATAAAGATGACATTGAATACCTTGGCCGCATCTCATCAGACGAGAAGTCGGAGTTGCTACAAAAAGCACATCTCATTACCGTCACGAGCATCAAAGAAGGATGGGGCCTGATTGTCACCGAAGCTGCCAGTCAGGGCACGCCAGCCGCCGTTTACGATGTTGACGGCCTTCGCGATAGTGTCCAGCACGATAAGACAGGGGCAGTTTGTGTACGCAATACGCCAGCGCATCTTGCAGTCAACATTGTCACATTATTATCAGACCAACCTCATTACCAAGTGTTACAAAAAAATGCCTGGGAGTGGAGTAAGCAGATTAATTTCGAAACCAGTCACCAGCAGTTCAGTAAGGAAGTACGCATATGAACCAACCCCTTGTTTCAGTCATAGCCACGACATACAACAATACAGCCACGCTTGACGCCTGTTTAGCTTCAATCGTTAATCAATCCTACGACAACGTCGAGCTCATTGTCGTTGATAATGGATCAACCGACAACACGAAGGAGATTGCTCGCACCTATACCGACAGTGTGTATAATGTTGGACCAGAGCGAAGCGCACAGCGAAATTATGGTGTCAGCAAGGCGAAGGGCGAGTATGTCATGATTATTGACTCCGACATGGAACTAACGCCAGATGTCGTGAGTGCATGTATTGAACAGGTTGCCATTAATCCCGAGCAAAAAGGCTTGGTTATACCCGAAGAGTCTTTCGGAAAAGGCTTTTGGGCCCAGTGTAAGCGACTAGAGCGATCGTTTTATGTTGGCGTGGCATGGATGGAAGCGGCACGTTTTTTCAGCCGACAAACGTATCTCGACCTTGGCGGCTACAACGAACAATTAATTAGCGGTGAGGACTGGGATCTATCACAGCGCGTTGGCAGCATTGCTCCGCTTGGGCGTATCAATGAATACATTCGACACAATGAAGGCCACTTACAGTTGGGTCGTACACTGAAAAAGAAATATTACTACGCGCAAAAGTTTGCTAAGTATCTGGATGCGAATAAGACAACCTCGGCCGTCGGTTCACAAACCGGAATCTTTACACGTTATGGCCTATTTTTCTCACGCCCACAGCAGCTATTGCGGCGCCCTCATCTCGGTATTGGCATGCTGTTCATGAAGACATCTGAATTTGCATTTGGTAGTATCGGCTACCTCATGGTTCGTATCAAGGAGTCCCGATGAATAAAACAATAGCTGACATATTCAAACAGGAAAACCTGGAACGCAGCGTTCTTATCGGCTACTACGGCGGCGGGAATTACGGTGATGAGTTGCTGCTCGAAGTGCTCATGAACCTGTTTTCAGAGCATGGCGTTCGCTCACTCACCGTGACATATCAGCACAAAGAAAGGTATTCAGCATACCATCATCGATTTGGCTACGAGCGCATCGATATGGCGAGCAAGTCGTCGGTCGTAAAAGCCATCCTCAAAAATAAGAATATTGTCATTGGCGGCGGAGGACTGTGGGGACTTGATGTGAATCCTAATATCTTCCTTCTCAGTAGTCTATTGTTTGTGAGTCGTTTTCTTTTCCGCAAGCGCGTTTATTTGCTGGGTGTCGGCTATTACAACTCAACCACGACACTCGGACATATTAGTGCATGGTTGGCGGGCAAGGCGGCAAACCATATCGTTGCCCGCGACCAAGAGGCGCTGCATAACTTCAAAAAGCTGAGCAG
The DNA here is from genome assembly GCA_946479665.1 of uncultured Candidatus Saccharibacteria bacterium. The sequence goes on along the minus strand of CAMLGO010000002.1, from coordinate 30,846 downwards.
GAGCGTGTCTCTCGACACCGATATCGCGTGGGCCATTCCGACGCTCAATCTCAAGCCGTATGCGCAAGACTTTAACCTTCTCAATGAGAGACTGCAAGTAGAAGAGGGTACGCTGTTTATGACACTGCGTCGCTTCAAATCAAACCAGACAAATGGGTACGTCGAGCAGGTTGAAGCATGCCTGAAGAACAATCAAGATAGAACTATTATTCTCGCCCTCATGGAGCCGCAGGAGGTTGACCCTGAAGGCTATGAGTTAATTAGTAAATGGCAGCAGCAGTACGTCAATGTGCAAATAATGGATTTTGACTATAATCCAATTGCGCTCTTTCTATTCTTCAAAAAGTACAACCGGCAACTTGTGTTTATTGGACCGCAGTTTCATGTCATTCTGACAGCCTACCTGACTGGGGTGCCGTTTCTGCCACTGGCATACGACAATAAGGTCCTCGAGTTACTCAAGACAATCACTCAAGAGCGTCCGCTAAGTATTAACGACTTCTCTCAAAAAAGCCTCCAGGCATTTATTAATAAAGCAGGGCGGAATACGCAGTAGTATATGAACTTTCTCTCAAACGGTGATTACAATTTTCCTTTTAATGTCCATTTTTACTGGCTGAAGCTTGTGTATATGTGGTCCTATCAAACAGGGTCGCCCAACCCCGATGGCGTTATTCGAATGCCGGGACGATTAATTGACCTTGCAGTGTTCGCGGCAACGAATAATATTGTCATTAGTGTCTTCTATCTCCTGACGTGTTTTATGGTTATCTTCTTGGCGTTCTTTTATTTTTCAAAGGTATTTTTGAACAACAGGAATATCTTGATGAGTAGTATCGCGGCACTCTTCTTTACGATCAATCCAATCTTCCTGGGGAACGCGTCAAAAATCGGTCTCGTTCTTGCCGCCGGAATGCTGCCGCTGTGTTTTGTGGCTATTAAGAAAGCTTTTGAGAAGCAGGAATTTCGCTATTTTTTGCTATGGATCGCGTGTCTTAATATTTCACTCATCCATCCATTTACATTCACTGTCAATCTTCTTGTCTCTGGCGGCTACTTGCTATACAAGATATTTAAGGACAAGTCTTTTATTATGCGTAATATCCCCAAGGTCCTTACGCTTGGTATTATCGCCGTGCTTGCGAACGCCTATTTCCTTCTTCCTCTGGCAAGCATCGGGACGGTTAATAAAGATGTCCTCTCTGCAAGTGTCGACGCCACCCCAACTGACTACACGTCATTGATCGAGGTCGCCAATACTGGCGACATCTTTACTGGTTTGTCTCTCGCTAAGGGAGTCCTAAAGGATTATGAATTTTTCAACGACAGTTATCAGGTATTTTACTTCTTGGGAATCTTAGCTTTTTATATTATTCTCTTCGGTATCTATGTAAAAATCGAGAAACGCCTCAGTCTGTCGGATAGAAAATACTTTGCTTGGTCACTCGCGGCGTTTCTGCTCCTTGTTTTGCTTGCAGCTGTGAACTACTTGTTCGTCAAGGATATCATTAAGCTTGTCGTCAATCTGCCGGGTGGATGGATCTTCCGATCGCCACTCAAGTGGCAACTCTACATACCCTTTGCGATTGCAACCATGCTCGCCATCGTTCTACCTTATGTGTCAGACAAAAAACATCGGATCAAGCTTTACTCGGGCCTCGGTATCAGCTTTATTCTCATGAATGCTTTCATAGGAATTGATGTGTACGGTAAGCTCTTGACGCCACGCACTATCACGACGTTTGGCGCACTGCAGCAGATGGATCTTAATCAAAAGAGTCTCTTGGTCGTCAATGATTCTCGCTGTTTTCCGTTTGCCACTGGACATCCTCAAATCATGACCGAATTAAACCAAATTTTAGTCTCTAAGAATGTGCAGGTGAAGCAGATGAGCCTCGCTAATGTTGATGCCGTCAATCTTAGCTCGTACGACTATATTTTAGGATGTCAAAATATTATTGCAGAGACATTGCAGCCATATAGCTTCAAGCAGCAGCATAGCTTCGCTGACAATGCTTTTCAATTCTACGAAAATGAAAAGCCGAAGCCGTATGTGTATGCAAATCAAACTGTCTTCAATTTTGAGACGGCGCAGGAAATAGGGAACAAATACAGTCTTGTTACTGGAAATCTTGGCAAAGATTTTGATTTCATTAATACACCCGACAAGCCAACGAAAACAACGTATGGGCTGCAAGATGCCTACGAAAATCTTGGGTTCGACAATATGAACAGCGGCGCTATTCGCGCAGCCTTGCCCGAATCAAAGGAGTCGGGCAAACAGACGCTGCACTTTAAGACTGGTAGCGATAACCTTTATTTCAACCTATCCGGTAACCAGCTTTCGATTACGCCCGAAGCGGCTGATGGCCATCAGCTACTCAGCTCGGGTAGCGCAGATACTGCTGTTGATGCGGGGCATAGTGATGCGCTTGAGGTGGGGTACCGTGATTCACGTTATGATTACCAAAATGTTTTTCCAAACCCATCACTTGAACAAGGCCCATGGCAAAAAGACGTCGGCGATTGCTACGCCTATGGCGGTGAGGCCAAGATTAATATGCAGGCTGTCAAAACAGACAAGACCGATGGTTCGCAGTCTCTTCAGATCGAAGCTCAGAACCACTTGGCATGTACAGGACCAGGTGACATACCCGTTCAAGAGGGCCAGACGTATCTTCTGAGTTTTGATTACAAGAGTGTTAATGGTCGATTTGCTGGTTATTACTATAGTTTTGATGATGAGGCTGGAACATCATATTTGAAACGACTCGATGATACAAAAGGGGGGTGGCGTACGAATACAAAGACCATTTCGGTGCCGGCTGGCGCTAAAAACCTGAAACTTTATCTCTATGCCTATCCGGATTCCTCTGGAATCGAACCTGGTACCGCCCGATATGATAACTTCAAATTCACTCCAATCCCTAATATTCAAGATCGTTTCTATCTTCTTAGTGAACCTTCCGAGCAGCTACAGCAGCCGCAGGGGGTAAGCTACGAAGTTAAAAATCCTACTAAAACTATCGTTCACATTGAGGGTGCGCGCTCGCCGTTCTATCTTGAGACCAAAGAGAGCTACAGTCCGCGCTGGAGTTTGAGCATGCAAAATACTGGTGCAAAAAGCTGGTTGCCATTTGGTCAGGCCGTAGCGGTACCGGAGAAAAACCATTTGAAGATAAACAACTTTATGAATGGGTGGTTAGTTGATCCGAGTAAATTTTGTGAATCATCATGTAAGAAAAATAGTGATGGGTCATACGATATGACGCTCGAAATGGAATTCGGGCCGCAGCGATGGTTCTACATGGGCAGCGTGATTAGTGCGATGACATTTCTGACAGTCGTCGGTTATCTTGTATACGATGAGATACGCGTTCGGTCTGTTACCCGTCGCGGGTATCGAAGGAGTAGGCGATGAGTAAATTCCTAGGGATGATAAAAATGCATTGGCGTATGCCCGTAATATACATAGCCGTGGCAATGTATATCTTATGGCCACTTCTTGGGTCGGGATACATACTGACGCTTGATATGGTCTTTGCACCAGAACTTACCTTGCCAGAAGTCGTTACGAGTAGCTACTTGCTTCATGCGTCACTGCACCTGCTGAATCTCATCATTCCAAGCGATGTTATTCAAAAGCTGATGCTCTTAACGATTCTCGTTCTTTCGGGAATAGGCATGCATCGATTGGTGGATTTTTTGCAGACACTCGGCGCGCCTCTCACTGTCTCCGCTTCACGATGGGCAGCATATGCAAGCGGACTGCTCTATATGGTGAATCCATTCACGTACTCGCGCTTTATGGCGGGTCAGTATTCTGTACTGCTTGGGTATGCTTTCTTGCCGTTCTTTGTCGTATCGCTTCTGCATTTTTTGCGCAGTCCCTCTCTAAAGACGACATTGATACTTTCGGCATGGATAATCGGTATCAGTATCGTCTCAATTCACACGCTTGGTATAGCGTTCGTCGTAGGACTTGTCGCCCTCATTCAGGCTATATGGCGGCATCGCTCCCATCGTGGATGGTTAGGGAGACTCGCGAAATATACAGCAGCCATGGCTGTGATCTTTCTCGTCGCGAGCAGCTATTGGGTATTGCCGCTTCTACAGGGTAATGGCCCTACTGCCGCATCAATAGCCACATTTCAAACAAGCGACCAGTCCGCATTTGAGACAGAGGGCAGTGGCCTGATCGGTAAGCTCCTTCATGTGCTACGGCTTCAGGGGTTCTGGGGGGAAGGAGAAGGGCTGTATCTCTTACCTCAAGACCAATTTGTCCTATGGCCAATAGTAGTTATCGTTTTATGGGCACTTATCGTCATCGGCGCTCGCTCGCTATGGCGGCATAGTCGAGCCTCATTCATAGTATTCGTGAGTAGTATGGCTATTGCTACGACGTTAGCAATAGGTATTGGCACGGCCTGGCTGTCGGAGTACATTCCGTTTTTTGCCGGCTACCGAGAGCCCCAGAAGTTTGTTGCTATTGTCGCTCTTGGGTACGCCGTTTTCTTTGGATTTGCCATCTCGAGCATTATGGAAAGGATAAAAACCAAGACTAGTCGGGCACTTGTTGCGGTTGTGGCGGCGGCGATCGTGGTCGGTTTTGCGCCTGTTATGCTGGGTGGCTTTGATGGCCAGCTTGTTCCGCGACAGTATCCAGCCGATTGGCATGCCGTCAATGAGCAACTCAATAAAGACAATGATACTTTTCAGGTATTATTTCTACCCTGGCATCTCTATATGCGCTACCAATTCGCGGGGCGAGTCATCGCACAACCGGCAAGCGGCTTTTTCGACAAGCCTGTCATCACAAGTGACGATCCAGAATTACAAGGTGCCAAGCCTGCTATCGGCGATTCTCGTAAGCAATTGTTATCTAGCCAGATATTGCCAAAAGCGGCCACATCGAACACCCTCGGTGCGCGGCTAGATCCGCTACATGTCAAATATATTGTTCTCGCTAAAGATGCCGACTATACATTATACGATTATCTCGATCGCCAGAAAGATATTCAGCTCGTTACCGAAACCGCAACTCTCAAACTCTACCGTAATACTGCATTCAGAAAGGATGGCGAATAATGGATCTGCCAAAGAGACCACTCAACCATCTACCACACAAGGCCGCTCGTCATTCCGCCCGCCGCTCTAATACGCCTATGATTCATGACATTACGCCAGCGCGGTGGACGCCACGTAGAGCAAGTCTGAATCCGCCCACCGTCTCGCAGCCACAAGCGGCGACGCCTAGCGCACCTCCTCGTGTATCTGGTCAGCGACGCGTAAAGAAGTATGGCGCAAGACCCTGGGTGCAATGGCTTAAAAAATATGGGCTCGTTGTTGCGGCGCTACTTGCTGTCATTGTGATTGTGCGCTTATCGGCTGCGCCTGGCACCGGCGGGCTTGTTGTGGCTGCGTATGCCATCGGCGTGTTAATGCTACGTATTCCAAGCCGTGTCACGTTCTTGCTAGCAGCTTTAGCGCTTGCGGGTATAGGAATAGAGCTCCTGCTTCTACCAGCACCGGGACGAGCTAATAACGGTGCATTGCTTGTATTTCTTTTGCTGGGCGTCGCACTCGTATCGTCAGTACTTGAAACTCGGCGCTTAGAGTCAAAAAACAAGCTTTCGCGTCGTCGATAATACTACACAAAACATAAGCGGAATAACCTGGGGTGAGGCGAAAAATGATCTGTTGTAAAGCGTGCAAAACAGGTTGTCTCAGCTGCTTATAAATGATTACATGGATCATGGTTTATCACTTAAACAGGAGGGCCTATGGCTTTAAACCAAGCAAAAACTTTATCACTAACATCGATGAGTAAGAGCACGATCAGCAAATTTGTACTTGGTGCAGCTTCGCTTATGATCGTGGCACTTATTGGCATCACGGGCGTTGCGGGTGCAACCCAGGGAGACAAACCAAGTAAGGAAGAGTGTGTAAAAGCAGGCTTTACTAACTACGGGCAATGTGTCAAAGAGTGGGCACACGAAAAGAACAATGGTAACAACGGTTACGGCGGCGGTAACAACGCTATCCACACAAACATTAATGTCGACCAAAACGGCGACAACAATGTATTTTCTGTCATCATCAACTACTTCTTCGGCTAACAGCTAAGAAATTTCCTCATTCCTGACAAAAAGGAGCTACCAAGTGTAGCTCCTTTTTGCTGCATTGCTAACTAAAGTGTCGTGTCATTTTCCTAGCAACCACATTATCGCTTGCGCATGAAATAATATATCAGTCCAAGTGACGGCACTGCGCTAATAGCAATAACAATCCAAAACATCATCGGCGTATGAGCGCCTGGAATATCAACGTTCATGCCAAACAGGCCGGCGACCATGGTTGGAATCGTGAAGGCCATAGTAATGACCGTCAATATACGCATCGTTTCGTTTAGTCGCGTGTCCATGACGGCACGGTATGAGTCGCGTAGGTTCGTAATGGTACGCAGTAGGCTCGTGCATCGTGCGATCAGTTGCTCTAGATCAACGGAGAGGTCTTCAATGAGATCGCGATCATCTTCGTAGAGATTGATGATTTTGCCGCTGAGTAGTTTTTCGAGTGCGGTGTTTGTGGGGATGAGCGCATCAAGATAGTCATTGAGTTTGCGCTCGTATTCAACAAGCCGCGTGATCTCCTTTGGATTAAGATTACGAACGTCGCTGGTAGCAGCGCGCATTTGGCGGTTGATTTGTGCGACACGCGTGCCGTATTGGCGTGTGATAGCATCTATCATGTGCATGAAGAGTTTTGTTTTTTGAGTGGTGGGAATGTGAACCTTGTCGATAAAAGGCTGCCATAAACGCCCGAGGGGGTCGCGGCTAACGGTGACAACATGTTTTTGGCCAATAGCGAAGAGAATCGGTGTCGTGAAATCGTTGAAATCATCATCGGTATCTGGTAGCCGAGTAATGAGGTATGTCCAATCGTTCTCGGAATCAATACGGGGTACTTCATGAGGGTCGAGGCTATCGCGTAAGATATCCTCATCGAGACCGAGCTCTATGAGCGTTGCTAACTCGTCTTCGCTCGGGCGCTCACATCGAAGCCAGCTACCGGCAAGGAGCTCTTTGATCGGAGTGATTTGCGGCATGTGGCTGATTGAGCGGTAGAAAGTGATCATCTATACATGATAGCACTAGTGGCGTCTTTGGTTTTATTTGCGCGTATTTGTCTCTAAGACTTGGCTTGCAAGACAGAAAGGCGATTGCCCTCAGTATCCATTACGGAGATCCACAAGCCAACGCCGGGGATCATCTGTGGCTCAAGTGTATGTTCGCTATCTTCGCTCTTACTGCCCAAGATCTTTCCGCCAGCGGCTTCGATTGACTTCATGGCAGCCTGGATGTCATCGACCGAAACAACAATCGAAGGCGCTTGGCTTAAGGGGTCATCGGTTTTTTGGTAAAATCCGCCGTTAATCGCTCCTTTTGTTTGAACCATACCATCATCGCTGGTTTCGGTAGTGTGGGCGACGACATAGTTACCCATCTCTGGTCCCATTTGCTGTGTTTGCCAGCCAAATGCAGTTTCATAAAACTTAGCCATGCGTGCTTTGTCTTCATATCCCATCTCGAAATGTACAACCGGATTCATATTACTCATAATTCATCTCCTCCTTGAGTTGCTATCTATCTCTATAATACGCTTTTAGCTTGAGAAATGCAGTGCTACGCAAAACAGGGCGGTAGCTAATTACCACCGCTACACTGGCTGTGATACGTAATCCAGCTAGCACTTGCGCCACTATATTTTGAACTACAATATGCAGGTTTTTGACCAACCTCAAAAGCATTTGAGTAGTAGCCATTATCACCTTGGCCACCGCTGCCTTCGAGATATACCATCATGCCATATGTTTGATAGTTGTCGCTATCTTGGCTCGTGTACCAGTAATAGTAGTTCCCCTGTGTTGCATCTGATAGCGAAGTTGGATCAATGGTCATGTACGGAGCTAGCATATCGGCCAATATCTTATTTCGGTCACAATGCCCCCAGTTGTCCGTCTGTGATCCACAAGTGGTCTCACGCCCCTGGCCGTCTAGTATTGGCGGGTACTTTCCATTGTCCGTATAGTAGAGTTCAATCGCTTTTGATATGTTTTTGATTTTAGATATACGCGCGCTATCGCGAGCTCGGGCCTGAATACCGTTATACGCCACGACAGTAATCGCCGCCAATATGCCAATAATGACAATGACAATAAGAAGTTCTACGATAGTAAAGCCGTGTTGGTGTTTAGATTTAGCCCACATAGATCTTTATAAACCTGGGAGTATTACGATTAAGACACCAGCCACTATCAAGCAGTTTAGTATGAGTGGAACATGCATATAGAACAGGCGCGGCCTTTTTACTAATGCGACTATGCCGATCACTACGCTTGCAATAGAGAGCACGGCTGACCAAACGAATAGCTGAAGGCCTGATCCTAAGTTCTGTGTAGTCGAAGAGCCTAGTGATAGTCCTCCCAGTGTACATACTTCCAGAATAAAGAAGCCATAAACAAGCACGGCTAGCTTTAGTGTTTTTTCTTGTTCGGTTTGCTTGCGAGCTCGCATTTTACTCTTTTGGAATATTGTTTTGATGTCGGAATTGTTTTCTCTATCTAGGCGCGCTTGGTCTTTTTTGTCTGCCTCTTCTAAGCGGGCAAGCCAGGATTTTTTATTTCTAGTCATAATTCTCAACTTTCATTGATTGATAGAGTGAGTATAGCATAGACACTTTAATATCATTCCGCTCAATACGCCCTCGACCGGTCTTGTCGATAGGGTACTACTGTCCCATCTTTGACTTTTTTCATAGCTGGGGTTAGTGGATGTATTCCAGGAAAGAAAGTGACTTATTCTTGATAAATCCAGTCTATATCACCTCACGCTGAACATTAAACAGTCTTCTCAGGTCAGTCACGATATTTATGAAATAATTAATGCCCTGGTTACGTATAATGAGCATGATGGAAGAAAAAGATTGCATAGCTCAAATAATATCAGGAGACACTGAACGGTATCGAGAACTTGTAGACCGTTATCAAACTGGTCTTATCATTCACTGTGAGAATATACTCAAAGATAGACAAGAGGGTGAGGACGTTGCTCAAGAAGCATTTATTAAAGCATATAAAAATTTATCAGCGTTCGAGGCTGAAAAAGCTAACTTCTCTACATGGCTGTATCGTATCGCCACAAATCTTTGTATCGATACACTTCGAAAGAACAAACGGAAAGTACACGTCAAAGATATAGGGTTTCATCTTGAAGCAATGCTTCCGAGGCACATTGAGCAGGAAGAAATTGAACATATTCGAAAGCTAGTGTCCGAGCTTGAACCGCCAAAGTATGCTGAAATTATCAAAGCCTACTTTTGGGAAGGTAAGAGTTACCAGGAACTTGCAGATTCTTACAATACAAGCACCGGAACAATTGGCACCTGGATGAGTCGCGCGAAATTACAATTGAAGGAGAAGCTTGTATGAAAGATTTAGACTTCGATGCTCTTCTACTAGCAGCAAAGCCAACGAGCTACTCGGCTAACGCTGAATTTACAGATACGGTTATGCAAAAAGTGCAGCATTCTGAAATATTATTGTCTGCCGTTCGTAAAATGGATGTCAATAAAAAGGAGACATTCATAATGAAATTCAAGCATTTACCAAGAATAGCTATTGTGGCAATTGCATTAGGCGCATTGATTGTTGTTTCAACCGGCGCATATGCCGCATACCAATTGCTTTGGGTAAAACCCGATGCGCACGTTATAGAATCGAAAACGTCTGTAAGCGGACGAGATGAAGTATTGCTCTCAACTTCTGGATGCGACACTACAAGCTCTACACGTTATGAACTTAAGAAGGGTGCGACTATCGGAGCAAATCGCATCAGTGCCGTCGTACAGGCGCATTGTGAGTTACAGGCAATTGAGAAATGGGCTCAACGATCATATGGAGATCAGGCGATGGCTGACTTGAACGGCTTAGAGACTGATAGTAAGCCAATCAGACAAACCATTGTTGTCACATCTATGGCTACGCATTTACAAACGAAGCAAGGAAACTCTTTAACGTTTGCTGGCTTAGATAAATATGGTTGGCCAAAAAACACATTAAAAGCCGACAAAAATGTGAAATATATTGTTGACGGTGAAAGCTCAACGGCCGATGCGATTAAAGAGGGCGATCCTGTAGTCTATGTGGCGACAGGTAATATTTCAATGACTCGTAACCAGAATGGAAGTATCGACACGGACAATAATCCTGATCGAGCTCTCGTTGCAGTAATAAAGCTATCGATGCCGTTTGAAGACTATGACCAATTTGCATGGCAATCATTATCCGAGCGACAAACATGTTACGGAAATTCAAACGATGACTGTGTTGCAGGCGGAGCATCAATTGATCTGTATATGGGTGGAGGTAATGCCGGGATTTCAGGTAATACTATCATGAAAGAGATTCAAGGAAATGTTGTTGGGCTTAATGGAAACAAAACCTCAGTTCGATCATCTAGTGGCACTATATTTACCGTTACAACGCCCACAGACGTAATATCGGACTACAACATAAACAAAGCCGGAAGGCATTACAATAATCAGAAAGTAATCTTGGGTAGCAGTATTAGCGTGCAATATGCTGAAGATAAAAATGCACAGGCTACTGAAATATCAGCGGCATACATGCGATTCCAAATCGAACTCGTGAGCAAGGGTGAGCCAGTTAAAGCGTACTAATAAGCCTATTTAACTAAGTCCCATGGAATTCAATAAAATAGCACGATGAGGGACATGGGTCACATTTCATGCTGTCGCATCTGGCTGGGGTGGAGGGATAGCGCTTTGCTCCTCCGCTTGTTTGCAAAATGAGTAAGCTAATTTTGCTTCACTGCGCTACATCGAACCGCCCGAACTTTTGCTGGAGCAAAAGCACTCGGGAGTTCGACCTCGTCCAGAAGCAAAGAAAAAAGTCCTAGATCATAAAGATCTTGGACTTTTTTCATGGCTGGGGTGGAGGGATTCGAACCCCCGGATGCTGGTACCAGAAACCAGTGCCTTACCACTTGGCGACACCCCATCGGCCTTACAAATTGTACACCATAGAGCTCCTCGGCTCAAGTCGTTGTTATAAATACTTTCTTTTCACATATTTTCACGTTTTATACTATAAGCACAAGTAAGAACGTAACGTACGTACAGGGGGATTAGCGATGAAACTATCAACCAAAACTTTAGCGTCACTTATGCTTGTGACGACTGTAGCTGCGGCGGTGCCGGGCGCGAGCCGGCTGATGTCACGGGGGCGATACAAGGAGTCTAAGTTCGATCGCATTTTGCAGCACCACGATCGAAAGGGCGAATTAAGAGCTACCGTTTTGGGAGTTGATCCTATGGAATTTCGTGACCAACTGCATCGTCAAAGCTTTGAAGCAATACGTAAACGCTATGGCTTCTCGTCTGATAGAGCATTTCGTTTGGCGCTATTAGGGAAACTACGGCATGAACTAAAAAGTCGCGGTTGGAGTAGGCAACGCATGGATAACTATGTAAACACTCGTTCAAGCCGTGTAGCCTAGTTGCCTAACGGAGAGTATACTAATAAGCACTATGCAACAAGATATTCTTATTAGACTTCTCGCTGACGCAACTCTCATACCTGTGGTGCTCCTAGGCGCTTGGGCGCTTGTGTTTAAGATTCCAAAAGGCCAGCGCTACGAAGCCTACACCCGTATTGTTATGGCGGGCTTAACGGCGTACTTGGTGGCGAAACTGATTGGAATAGTCTATCAGCCAGGCGGTGCTCGTCCGTTTGAGGTACTTGGCGTTGCCGCTGGTGCTTCATCACTCAACAACCCCGGATTTCCATCTGATCATGCGCTTTTTGCGACTGCAGTTGTGCTGGCAGTATGGTTTGAGACACGGCTTAAGGTCGTGTCGATTATTATGGCGCTTTGTGTTGTTCTCATGGGAGTTGGGCGTGTGCTCGCCTTGGTCCACACGCCACTCGATGTAATAGGTGGCGTAGCCATCGCATGTATTGGTATTCTTTGGTACCTGCAGGCGCCAGCATTCCGTCTTCGTAGCCGGACCGTACCTTTGCAAAAATGACAAATATGTGTACACTATAAGAAAAGACAGGGAGTGTCAGTATGACTGAAACGTATGTAAATCAACCTCGACCAAAATTTGCAGAAATGACTGTGCAGACAGTTGTGCGAATCGCTATTCTGGGTGCTGTACTTGGACTTATCGCATGGGGAGTTTCTGCGCTGGTTGCCAATTACGTGATCGACCCATTGTTTTGTAAAGCTGAAGGCGGCAACTTTAGCGTTTGTTCTCAGGGCGGGCTGCTAGCGAGTAATATTGCGAGTCTTCTGGTGGGTGGACTGGCGGTCGTTGCACTACTTCGACTAGGTGTATTTCGTCCGCTCCTTATCAGCTTAGCGGTAGTCGTGACTCTATGGGGAATTGGCCCTTGGATGGGTGCTCTGCCATGGTACGAATCATTGTCATGGACCATTCTGCTGTATGCCGTAGCGTACGTTGCATTTTCATGGTTGGCTCGGATTCGTGTATTTTGGATAGCTCTCCTTGCGACGGCAGTCGTGATCATTGTGGCCCGATTTATTCCAAACCTCTAGTGCTATACTAGGCATATGGAACAACTTATTCTTGTTATTGTGCTTATTGCCGTCGTTCTCGGCTTCGGTGTTGTTATTGCGGTACTAAATCAGCGGCTCAAAGAGCTGAAAAGTTCAAGTGCTGTCGACTTTCTAAAAGGTGATGTGACTGAACTAACGCGAACGATTGGGAGTTTGCAGCAGGTGATGGGTGACACGCTTGAGCGTAACAACCTGTCGATGCAAACATCGGTTCAAAGGCAGTTATCCGAGAGTGCCAAGCTAGTCGCGGATGTAACGCAGCGTCTGACAAAACTTGATGAAACGAACCGTCGAGTTGTTGATGTTGCCGATGAACTAAAGACACTTCAAAATGTGCTGCAAAACCCGAAGCAGCGCGGCGTATTCGGCGAATATTATCTCGAATCGGTACTAGACAACATCTTGCCACCAAAGAACTTCCAGATGCAATATCGCTTTGCTGATGGCGAAATTGTTGACGCAGTGGTTTTTTTGGAAAAAGGACAAATACTACCGATTGACAGTAAGTTTAGTCTCGAAAATTATAACCGAATGGTAGGCGAAAGCAGTAAACTTGAACGAGAGAAATTACTTGCGAAAGTGCGCACCGATCTGAAGCTGCGTATTGATGAAACGAGCAAGTATATTCGCCCGAGCGAGAATACGATGGACTTTGCTTTTATGTTTATTCCGAGCGAATCGCTGTATTACGACTTATTGATCGGCGATGTGGGTACGGGTAGCAGCGCACGTGATCTTATTGAATACGCCTTCCGTGATAAGAAGGTGATTATTGTGAGTCCAACGAGTTTCATGGCTTACCTTCAAACGGTTCTCCAGGGGCTGCGTAGTTTGCAGATCGAGGAGCAGGCGAAAGACATTCAGATCCGTGTTGGTAAGCTCGGACAACATATTGGTAAGTTTGAAGAATACATGCAGAAGCTTGGCAATGCTCTTGGTACGACAGTGAACCACTACAATGCCGCCCACAAAGAGCTTGGCAAGGTAGACAAAGATGTCGTTAAGATAGCAGGAAACGACCCGTCGGTTGAAGCGTTGTTAATCGACCGTCCACAACGAGATGAATAAGTAAGGGCAATAAAAACACCCCGCAGATTGCGGGGTGTTTTTATGCAAGTCTAATTAAAGAACTTTTTCTTCGTTTGTGTTGTTCTGTACTAAATCGTTTAATGCAAAACCGATCACACCACCTAGAAGCGGGATGAGGGCGTAGATAGCGATTGGCCATACGTCTTTCATGCCGTTGAAGGCTTGAAGGGCAATAGCAACTGCAGGGTTAACGATTGTGCCGCCACCAACAAGAACTGCTGCTGAGCCTGAGATAATCAAGCCAAGGAACAGACCAAGTCCGACGGTGAATGCTGCGCCAATTTTCTCTTTCGTGCGTAGTGCGCTTGCAACAGCAAAGGCAAAGATAGCACTACCAAGAAGTTCAGCGAATAGGACGGCCCATTCTTTGCCTTCTGGGATAACACCAGCCTTAAACAGTTCAGCTCCGCCTTGTCCAAGTGCTGTCATTTGTTGACTAGCGGCTGGAGCTTGCTGTACGAAAGCTGTTAATACCACGAGTGCAAGGACAGCACCAAGAATCTGGGCTAGGATGTAAGCAAGTGCGCGAATACCGGTGATTTTGCGGGTTACCCATGCACCAACTGTAAGCAGCGGGTTAACGTGCGCACCTGAAAATGCACCGATGGCAAGTACGATACCGACAAGTGCAAATAGCACGATAATTGGTTGGCCTTGGCCAGCGATAACTGCACCGGCAAGTAGGAACGTACCGATAAGCTCAGCGACTGCTGCACCAACGACTGGTGAGCGGTTGAAGCTAAAGCTTTTTGCTGTTACTTTCTTAGGAGCTTCTACGGCTTTTACTGTCGTTACTTTAGTTGTTGTTTTTGGCGTTGAAGTTGTCGACTTTTTAGTTGTCGATTTCTTGGCGGCCGAAGTGGATTTTTTGGTTGCCATGTAATTTCCCTCCTTAAGTGAAATATGGCTAAAGTATAGCACATCCTCGCCAAGATAAACATGAGTGGTACAATGAATACATGGCATTATTTGTGAATCAAAAAGACGATAGAAGTGAGCTGCAGAAGCGTATAGCGGCTGAGCTTCAAGAGAAGGCAAAGAAGAAAGCAGAGGGTATGACCGACCGTCCAGACGGCGTTGCTGACTCGCAGTATCTCAAAGACACAAAGACGACAACAAGCTTGGCATGGGTATGGGTGCTCATCGGGATTGCGGCAGTTGGTGTGACAATTTATGTTATTTTGCAATCAACCCGTTAATTAGTTGGCGAAACAGGGGTGAATTAGTGTATAATAAACTCAATTATGAATGACACTATTGCATCGATTCAAACTGTGCTGCTTGAAAAAGTTGCAGCAAGTACTGAGCCTCGCGAAGTACTAAAGGCGAATGAAATTAAAGAGCTTTACGCGGCAATTCCGTCGCTCGAGCCAAGTGAACGCGGTGCGTATGGTAAAGCGGTAAATGAACTAAAGCTTGCACTCGAGGCGGCCGTTCAAGCGCGCGAAGCTGAGCTTGAAGACAGCAGCGTACTTCCACTTGACGTAACAGCACCATGGGATAGCAATACTGGTCCGATTTCATTGCTGCCAACCGCACAAGGCTCTATTCATCCATTGATGCGTGAGATCACGGTGCTATCGGATATCTTTGCTCGTATGGGTTTCACAACAGAAGAATCGCGTGAGATCGACGACCAAGAGCATATGTTCGAGGCGTTGAATTTTCCAAAAGGCCACCCGGCGCGTGACGATTACGACACATTCATGACCGTCGAGACTGACCGCGATGGCGATCCGCTGATTGCACCGGCGCATACGAGTACGATGCAGAATCGTGTGCTTAAAAAGTACAAGGCCGACCTAGAAAAGGATGAGCCAATTGCCGTCGTCGTGCCTGATCGTGTGTTTCGTAACGAAGATCTCGACGCGCGTCACGAACATACGTTCTATCAAATCGAGGGCGTGTATGTTTCTAAAAAAGTACATGCTGGCATGTTGGTTGCGACGCTGCAAAAATTCTTGGAAGAGTATTATGGCAAGCAACTCGACGTACGCGTGAATCCATTTTATTTCCCTTTTACCGAACCGAGCTTTGAGTTTGCACTTAGCTGTCCATTTTGTGAAGGTAAAAACCCAGATTGCAAAGTGTGCGGCGGCGAGGGCTGGATTGAGCTGCTTGGTTGCGGCATGATTCATCCGAATGTCTTGAAGGCTGCGGACATTGATCCGAATGTTTATACCGGCTTTGCCTTTGGTTGTGGTGTTGATCGCCTGGTGATGATGAAATATGGCATTGAAGACGTGCGACATTTTGAAAGTGGTAAATTAGATTTTTTGAGGCAGTTTTAAATGAAAGTTAGTTTAAATACGATTAAGCAGTACACCGACGTTGACCTGTCGGTTGATGAGTTGGTGCAAAAAATCAATCAGCAGCTCGGTGGCGTTGAAGAGGTGATCGACCTTGGCGCTAAGTATAAAGATGCGGTGATTGCGAAGATTGTTGAATGTGAAAAACACGCCAATGCCGACAAGTTGAATGTCTGTAAAATCGATGATGGCGGGGTTGTGACCGACATGCCACGTGATGAAAATGGCTACGTCCAAGTAGTGTGTGGCGCGCCGAACGCACGTGCTGGTATTTTTGTCGTATGGCTTCCGCCAAAAAGCACCGTGCCGGCTAGCTTCGACGACGCAGAGCCATTTGTGCTTGATGCTCGACCACTTCGCGGTATCTTGAGTCAAGGAATGTTAGCGGCTGGCGACGAACTGGCTATCAATAGTGATCATGATGGCATTATCGAAATCGATCCAACCGAGTGGAAGCCGAACGCTGTCGAGATCAAACCCGGCGCGAGCTTCGCGCAGGCGTATGGCCTCGACGACATCATTATTGATATCGAAAATAAAATGTTCACTCACCGTCCGGACTGCTTTGGCCAGCTAGGTGTTGCTCGTGAAATCGCTGGTATTCAGCACAAGCAGTTTGTTAGCCCTGATTGGTATAAGAGTCTGCCAACTTTCGGGCATGGCGAAGGACTCGAGCTTGATGTATATAACGACACGCCTGAAAATGCGCCTCGCTTCATGGCGGTTGCCCTTAAAAATATCGAGGTAAAGCCAAGTCCATTGTGGCTGCAGTGCGAGTTGGTGCGGCTTGGTAGTAAACCGATCAATAATATTGTTGATGTGACGAATTACATTATGCTACTGACGGCTCAGCCAACGCACGCATACGACTATGATAAGCTGCGGGGTCGCAAACTTGGTGCACGCATGGCACGTGCCGGCGAGAAAATCACGCTGCTCAATCACAAAGAATACGAACTCGCCGAAGATGACATCGTTATTGCCGACGGCGAAGGTCCGGTTGGTCTTGCTGGCATTATGGGTGGCGGTGATAGCGAAGTGAGTGCTGAAACAAAGAATATTGTGCTCGAAGTGGCAAGTTTTGATATGTATACAGTGCGCAAGTCTGCGATGCGTTATGGCATATTTACTGATGCGCTTACTCGTTTCAACAAAGGTCAATCGCCATGGCAGAATGATTACGTGCTTGGTCTTTTGATGAAATCAATTTTTGATGTTTCGACAGGCGAACAGGCAAGCGATGTATTTGATCGCAATGCCGCGCGGCAAGGTAACGGTCCGCAAAGTATCTCGACGACATTTGTAAATGACCGTCTTGGATTGAATTTATCTCGTGATGAAATGATGAAACTGCTACGGAACGTTGAAATCGACGCATATGACGACGTAAGTAAAGATGGTGATGAGTTCTACTGTAACCCGCCATTCTGGCGTACTGATATTGAGTTGCCAGAGGATGTTGTTGAAGAAGTTGGTCGTTTGTACGGCTTTGACAAATTGCCACGCGAGCTGCCGCTACGAAGCACTACGCCTACGCCGAAGAATAAGCAGCGCGTACTGGCACAGCAAATTCGCGAGAGTCTATCGCGAGCTGGCGCCAACGAAGTGCTGACGTATAGCTTTGTGCATAAAAATATCTTGGAACATGCCGGTCAAGATGCTGATCAAGCGTTTCGATTGGGTAATGCACTTAGTCCTGACCTGCAGTACTACCGCCTAAGTATTACGCCAAGCCTGCTTGATAAAGTGCGAACAAACAGCAAAGCTGGATACGATGAATTTGCATTGTTTGAAATTGGCAAAGCACATAGTAAATTAGCTATTTCTGAGATTGACGGTCTTCCTGTAGAGCTTACTCGAGTTGGTCTGACCTACGCTGCAAAAACAGCTCAGGCCGGCGCACCATATTACCGAGTAAAGGCTATAGTAGACTATCTTGCCTCATCACTTGGCCTGACGCTTGCATTTAAGCCGCTTCCACTAGAGACAGGCTTGGTTGTTGCCGCGCCGTTTGAGCCGCGCCGTAGCGCCCGAGTGATCGATGTGAAGAGTGGTCAGTCGCTTGGTATCGTCGGTGAATATAAGCAGTCGGTCGTACGGAACTTCAAGCTGCCAGCGTATAGTGCCGGCTTTGAGTTGCTCCCCGAGGCAATTGAATTGGCGCAGCGACATGTGGCAAATAGCTATCGCCCTCTAAGTCGTTATCCAAGCACCGACCGTGATATTTGCTTCCAAGTTGATCAAGAAGTGGCTCATGCGCAGGTTATCGAAGCCGCGCAATTAGCGCTACGTGACACCGAGCTTGAGACGGCTATAACAACGATCGATATATATCAGCCAAGCGATGGCGATACGAAAAATATTACACTTCGTGTGCGACTGACGGCCAATGACCGAACGCTCACGAGCGATGAAGTGGCGTCGACAATTGCCGGCCTTAGCGAAGAGGTCATAACGGCAACATCGGCGGTGGTAGTTTAGGCGATGATGCAATCCTCTCAGTTCTCAAACGATTTACCGATCTTTGACTACCGGGAGGAGATTGTGTCGGCCGTCGACACACATCAAGTCACTATTGTTACAGCTGAGACGGGTGCCGGAAAAAGCACCCAGGTGCCGCAATACTTGGCTGATCATGGCTATCAAAAAGTAATCGTGACACAGCCGCGTATTTTGGCTGCTCGCAATTTGTCGCGGCGTGTCCGCGAGGAATGGGCGCTGCGCACCGGCAAGGATAGCGACGAACTTATTGGCTATCGTACGGCTCACGAGCGAGATGATGGTCCGTCCACGCAAGTACTTTACTGTACTGATGGGCTGCAACTTGTTCGTGAAATCACTGGCGCCGGGATTAATGAACGCCAAGTGCTGGTGCTTGATGAAGTCCATGAGTGGAATGAGAATATGGAAGTGTTGGTGGCGTGGGCGAAAAAACGTTGCCAAGAAGAGCCACGCTTCAAGGTAGTTATCATGAGCGCAACCATTGAGACAGGACTTCTTGCCGAGTACTTCGGAACGGATGCGATCATCAATGTACCTGGGCGTAGCTTCGAGGTGACGAAACGGCGAGGCACCGATGTCATAAGTGAAATCTTTAACCAGCTACTGACGGCGAAGAGCAATATGCTCGTATTTCTACCTGGCAAAGCAGAGATTCAAGATGTTGCCGAGGTGGTGGCGCAGAAAGCGAATACTGCCGGCGTGCCGGTGATTCCGCTTCATAGCCAACTAGAGGCGAGTGCTCAACAGCAGGCATTTGCGAACTACCCGAACGGAAAGATAATTTTGTCGACGAATATTGCGCAAACGAGCGTGACGATTGATGATATTGACGTGGTAATCGATAGCGGGCTTGAACGTCGCAGTGAAGTACGAAATGGTGTCGAGGGGCTGTTCATCGCACAGATCTCGCAGGCTGATTGCTTGCAACGGGCCGGGCGGGCTGGCCGTACGAAGGCAGGTGAGTATATCCTGGCGCCATACGATACGATGCCATGTTTGGAATTTGATGAGCGCCCAGAATACGGTACCCCAGAGATATTACGCAAACATATTGATCGTTTGACACTTCGCCTGGCTAACGTCGGGATCGACATTGAGCTGCTTGATTTTTACCATGATCCGAGCCATAAAGCGATTGCGCGCGCTAAGCGAACGCTCATTGCGCTTGGTGCGCTTTCGACTGCCGGTGATGTCACGCGAATCGGGCGACGGATGGAACAGTTTCCGGTGGAATCAAGTTATGCACGTATGCTGGTTGAAGCTCAGCAATACGACAAAACGATTCAAGCAAAGCTCGCGGCTATTATTGGGATCCAGGAGGTCGGTGGTATCGTAAAGGGCGGAACAAGATACACTGGCTGGCGTAAGTATACGCGTCAGACAAAATCTGATCTTTTGGCGCAGTACGATGTCTTTTTGGCGCTGCCGGAAATTCCCGATGACCTTTATGAAGAAACAGGAATTATTAGCAAAAATGTCGCCAAAGCTCGCGAGGTTATGGAACGACTCGATCACGACTTGGGTTTTGACAAGACGACGCTTACTGCAGTGACAGCCGATGAGCAAGAGCCGCTGCTCCGTTCAATCGTAGCTGGACAGATTGACCAATTATGGCTCGTTAATGACGACGGTGAGGCCGAGCATATTTCAACCAAGGCTCGCCGCGAGCTCTCAAGCAGCAGTGTGGTTCGTAACCCTAGGTTAGTTGCTGGTGTGCCTTTTGACCTTCAGGTGCCGACACGTAGTGGCGGGCTTGAGACGCTCCATCTCGTGCAGGGCCTGACGGTTGTTAATACTGAGTGGCTACTGGAGCTTGCGCCGCAGCTTTTTGCGTCACGTCGCGGCAAAGTCTACTATGATCCGCGGGCGGGTAGGCTTATGACACGTCAGTTAGTGCGGTTTGGTGGCCGCGTGCTTGAAGGCGCAAGTGAGCCGGTGGAAGGGGAGTCGCCTAAATATCGCCGCGAGTTCAACGATGCTTTTGCCTCGTGGGCATATGAGCAGCTTGAAAAGGAGCGGCGTACGCTCGGACGCTATCATACAAAACGCATTCCTTCCGTGCCGCTACGCCAGATTCAACAACAGGTTCGGCAGATAGCCGGTCATGTCAGCTCTCTCGACCAGCTCGCGCCCGAGCAGAAAGTGTGGCTATTGAATCTCGCAAAACTCCATACTCATCTTGGCTCTGATTTTATGGCGAGTGTCGGTACGACATTCAGGAGCACGTCACCTCGTCTCCAGGAACAATCGAGGCGTTCATGGCAACCGCGCCACAAACGAAAATACGATCGAAGGCGCGAGAGGTAGTATGTATATGGAGCGTTCAGGGCAACAAGAGGGAAGCGCAAAGGGACCTGATGGGCGAGAACGAATCCGTGACAATAAAAGTGGAGTCACGCACGAGATTGTTTATCGTAATACGGAGTTTAATGAGCGATCTCCAGTAGTGGTGTATCTCGGGCTTGGCACGACCGCACTTACCTCGGCCGGACAACTATATTTAGACGCTTATATGGAGAAAATTGAACGACCGATCATCAATGTCGATACACCGGTGCGAGCTTTCGCTAGCTTTGACCAGCAAACCGAGAGTCAGCTGCGAGTATTGCGCCAATATGGAGTCGAGCAATTTGATGCAGTTGGCTCATCGTCGGGTGCGATTGCTGCGGCCCATCTTGCAGCACATGCCCAAGGTGACGTGGAAGATTTGGTGACAATATCGATACCAAATACGCGAGCTAATATAACAGACTACGCACGTCATATGCCGGCTCAATTTACCGACGGGATACGTGAATTTATTGCGGTCACGAAAAGGGGTGAGCTGAGCCAAGTCGTCGGTCCGCGCGCATCGAACCTATTTAATATCAGAAAAATTCCTGAGCTTATTCATACGACCAAGGAGATTTTTGCTACATCATTAAATGACATGCCGGCTATGCTAGCAGCCTCGACGCACTGGACGGATATTGCCGGCATGGCTGATAAGATCACGGATTACAAAGATCATCTTCGTGTTGTGCGTGAACGAAATGAAGTACATGATGGTTCGTCGACATCGTACCTAGTCGCCGACCAGGGCCATGCGTGGGTTTTGCGCAGAGCATATTTAGCGGACATCATTAGTAGCGTACTGGATAAGAAGTAACCTGCTCGGAGGAGCTGTTCGGTTTGAGATTGCCACTACTCGGTGTATGATAAGGACATACTTATTATGCTTTTAGATGGTAGATCATGAAACGACTGATTAAGATTATTTTTGCACTGCTTGTTGTCGGTGCTATTATTTTTGGCGTGACAATACTGCTAAGGGGAAGCAACATTGATATTCTGAACCCGCAAGGTGCGATTGCAAAGAAAGAGTATCATCTTATGATGTTTACACTTCTACTGAGCTTGGTTGTTGTCGTGCCGGTGTTTGCGATGTTGGCGATTTTCTCTCTTAAGTATAGGGAAAGTAATAAAAAAGCCGCATATCGACCAAACTGGGATGGCAATCGACTGCTTGAGACATTGTGGTGGGGGATCCCATGTATTATTATTGTCATTCTTAGTGTCGTGACATGGCAGTCGAGCCATGAGCTTGACCCATATAAGGATCTCGATTCGTCGGTGGCGCCCGTGCATGTACAGGTCGTGTCACTTCAGTGGAAATGGCTGTTTATATATCCCGACCAAAAGATTGCAAGCGTCAACGAGCTAGTGATTCCCGAAAAAACACCGATCAACTTTACGATCACTTCGGATGCGCCGATGAATTCATTTTGGGTTCCAAGCCTCGGCAGCCAAGTGTATGCGATGAGCGGTATGTCGACTAAGTTGCGACTTATTGCAGATAGAACGGGCGAATATCGTGGATCATCGGCCAATATCAGCGGCAGGGGATTTGCGGATATGAATTTCATAGTGAAGTCGCGCACAAAAGCCGACTTTGACGCATGGTCTCAGGAAGTAAAGGGCAGGCAAGGGCTTGATGAGTCGAGCTACGCGTCGCTTGCGCAGCCGGGTACCCTCAAGCAGCCGCTTTCCTACGCGCTAAAGGATGAAGGCCTCTATGATAAGATAATTATGAAATACATGATGCCTCCTGCGAGTAGCGGTGATACCGAGACTGATAAAAATATGCACATGGATCATACACACATGGAGGGAATGTAATGAATGTAATTGAGATTTTTATGGGACGTCTAAGTTTTGAGGCGTTGCCACACGATCTTATTACACAGGTTGGCGCTGGCGGCATGGTACTGGGCGGACTGGGTATTGTGGCGGCACTTTTCTATTTTAAAAAATGGACATGGCTTTGGAAAAATTGGCTGACAACGCTCGATGCCAAGAAGATCGGTACTGTTTATATTATCGTGGCTATTATTATGTTGCTGCGCGGTGTTGCTGATGCGCTCATGATTCGTGCTCAGCAAGCGCTCGCTAGTGGCGACCATAGTGGTATCGTCACATCGGATACCTTCCAGCAAGTCTTCTCTGCGCACGGTACTATCATGATTTTCTTTGTTGCGATGGGGTTGATGTTTGGTCTGATTAATCTTGTGCTGCCACTTATTATCGGCGCACGCGACGTGGCCTTTCCGTTCTTAAACTCTGTGAGTGTATGGCTATTCGTTGTTGGTATGATTCTTGTAAATATTTCACTGGTGCTTGGTGGTTTTTCACCGGGCGGCTGGCTGGGGTATCCGCCATTAACCGAACTTGCCTATAGTCCTGGCCCAGGGGTGGATTATTGGATATGGGCGCTGCAGATTGCAGGTGTCGGCAGCTTGCTGTCGGGTATTAATTTCTTGGTGACGATTCTCAAAAAGCGTGCGCCGGGCATGACACTCATGAAAATGCCAATTTTTGCCTGGAGTGTTTTGGTGACGACGGTACTGATTATCTTCGCTTTCCCAATCCTGACAGCTACTCTCGGTATGCTTGGACTTGATCGTCTAATGGGTATGCACTTCTTTACGTCCGACTTCGGTGGCAATCCAATGATGTATATCAATCTCATTTGGGCGTGGGGCCACCCTGAAGTCTATATCCTTATTTTGCCGGCTTTTGGTATTTTCTCGGAAATTGTGGCTACCTTTGCGCGCAAGAAACTCTTCGGCTACAAAACAATGGTTTGGGCGCTTTTTGCTATTATGTTCTTGTCGTTTGTGGTTTGGCTGCATCACTTCTTTACGATGGGGGCGGGAGCGAATGTGAACGCATTCTTCGGTATTACGACAATGATCATCGCTATCCCGACGGGTGTGAAAGTATTCAACTGGCTCTTTACGATGTATCGGGGTCGAATTAAATTCTCAACACCGATGTTGTGGTTCCTTAGTTTTGTCATGACCTTTACGATTGGCGGGGTGACGGGTGTACTGATGGCGGTGCCTGCCATCGACTTCCAGGTACATAATAGCCTGTTCCTCGTTGCTCATTTCCACAATGTTATTATTGGCGGCGTGGTATTTGGGTACTTTGCCGGCTTGACGTATTGGTTCCCGAAGATCTTTGGCTTTACGCTCAATGAGCGACTTGGCCGTTATGCAAGCTATTGCTGGACTGTCGGCTTTTTAGTGGCTTTCCTCCCACTCTACATACTTGGTTTAATGGGTGCGACGCGCCGCTTGGATCACTATGAGGTATCGACAGGCTGGAAAGGTCTCTTTATCGTTGCTGGTGTTGGTGTCGTGATCATCTGTATCGGTATAGGGTTGCAATTGTTGCAGCTGCTCGTTAGCATCATTCAGCGTAAGAAAAATCGTGATAGTACGGGCGACCCATGGAATGGCCGAACGCTTGAATGGTCAGTTCCGTCACCGGCACCATTTTATAACTTTGCCGTTACCCCGGTTGTTTCTCATCGTGATCAGTTTTGGGAAGATAAGCAGGCGCTGCATCGTGGTGAACGGTTAGAGAAGCCAATTTATCAGGATATTTACCTCCCGAAGAATAGTAGCATCGGCATTATTATTGCGGCGTTCGCATTCATGGTCGGCTTTGGATTAATATGGCATATGTGGTGGTTGGCACTTGTCGGGCTGCTTGGTGTTATTATTTCTGTTATTGTTCGAACAAGCAATGATGATACGGAGTATGTCGTGAGCGCAAAGCACCTCGAGGCCTTCGATACTAAATATAGAATGAAGGAGCAGCACTCATGAGTCACACTGCTGTAGTGCATGCCGGTAACGTTCAGGAGAGTACGACCAAGCTTGGCTTCTGGATTTATCTCATGACCGACTGCGTTTTGTTTGGTAGCTTGTTTGCCACCTATATTGTTCTGCGGGGCAATACGTACGGGGGTGTATCGGGTCGTGATATCTTTGATATGCCATTTGTATTGGCGGAGACATTGATTCTCCTGACGAGCAGTTTTATCTGCGGATTAACGATGCTGGCCGCTCGGCAGAATCGTCGTCGATGGGTGCTTGCGGGACTTAGTGGTGTTGCACTGCTTGGCGTTTCGTTCCTTACACTTGAGTTGATCGAATTTACCAAGCTGAATATGGAGGGGAATGGCTGGCAGTCGAGTGCCTTCCTGTCGGCTTTCTTTACGCTTGTTGGAACGCACGGCGCGCACATCGCCATGGGCCTCCTTTGGCTGACTGTTATTGGCTGGCAAGTGGCGCATCGTGGATTGACGGCGGGCGTGCAGCGTCGGCTGGGACTATTTGGTATGTTCTGGCATTTCTTGGATGTGATTTGGATTTTCATTTTTACGATCGTATATCTCATGGGGGCTTTGTAGTATGTCAAAGCTAATACCAAGACAATCTGCCGCAGTAACCGTATGGTTGTACGTAACCGGCTTTATTTTGGCCGTCGGCCTTACGGTCATGGCGTATGTTGCTGTGACCGCCCAACTCTTCACGAACGAAGTAGCGATACTTATCCTTATGGGGCTGGCGGTTATTCAGTTTGTTGTGCAACTTATTTTCTTCCTTCATATCGGCCAGGAGAGTAAACCGCGCTGGAATCTGGCAGTATTCTTATTTACACTTCTGGTGTTGATCGTGATTGTCTTTGGATCGCTTTGGATTATGTACAACCTGAACTATGGTATGGGTATGTCTTCGGAGCAGATGGATGAATTTATGATTAAGCAAAGTGATAAAGGCTTTTAGTGCAGGCGTACAAAAAATACTACCAATTGGTGAAGCCGGGTATTGTATATAGCAACGTCATTGCGACAATGGCGGGGTTCTTTTTAGCTTTTGCGCAGACGGGTGAATTTAAGCTACTGTCCTTTTTGGGAGTGGTTATCGGAACGGCATGCGTGATTGCATCGGCGTGTGTGCTGAATAACCACATTGATCGTGGGATCGATAGAAAGATGGCGCGTACTAGTAAGCGCGCAACCGCAACAGGAACGATTTCTACAAGGGCGACGCTTGTTTATACGATTGTGCTTGGAGCTATTGGGTTTGGCGTGCTTGCCGCTTGTACTAATCTTTTGACCGTCTCTATGGGTGTTTTAGCATACATTTCGTATATCGTATTGTATGGGGTGGCAAAGCGAAAGACGGTCCATGGTACATTGGTCGGTGCGATCGCTGGCGGCCTACCCCCGGTGGCAGGCTATACCGCACTTGCAAATCAGCTTGATCTCGCGGCACTCCTCCTTTTTCTCGTACTGGTAACGTGGCAGATGCCGCACTTTTACGCAATCGCTATGCGTCGACGGAACGACTATATGAGCGCGGGGATTCCGGTGTTGCCGGTTGTAAAAGGCATGCATGCTACGAAGATTCAGATCGTCTGTTACGTCGCATTATTTATAGTCGTCAATCTGGCATTTACAATCGCGAACTACACTGGCTATGTATATCTTGTCATCATGACAATGGCCGGGGGTGTGTGGCTTGTAAAAGGGCTGCGTGGATTAAGCGCTGATACTGATGAAAAATGGGCGCTAAAGATGTTCCTGTTTTCGTTATTTATTCTTTTATTGCTATGTCTCATGCTGACCGTTGGCGGACTATTACCGTAGCGTGTATACTGGCAGTATGATAGTTTTACTTCACGTTATAATTGCACTTTCGAGCATCGTCATCGCTGCTTATTCGTATCTGCGCCCGTCACGAAAAAGCTTATCGATGAATTATGGGTTGATTGTGGCAACCATCGGCACTGGATTTTACCTTGTCGTTAATGTGCCGGCGCATATGATTGAAGCGTGTATCATGGGAGTGGCGTATCTTGCAATCGTTTCAGCTACAACGGTCATGGCGCGGGTAAAGCTTGCACGTACGGACAGTAATTTCGTTCACACTAAATAAACAAACAGAAAAGAGTATACATGAATATAACAATTGTTGGCGGTGGTTTTGGCGGTGTAAAGGCAGCGCTCGAGCTCGCTAAAGATTCAAAAAACAACATCACACTTATTAGTGACAAGCCTGATTTTCAGTACTATCCTGCATTGTATGGCACTGCGACAGGGCATAGCCATGCGCAATCGTGGGTGCCGCTTGGCCAGATTTTTGCCGGAAAAGATAACATTCGCGTGGTGCTCGATGAAATTGTGAATATCAATCCCAAGAAGCATGTTTTGACTAGTTCAGTAGGGGTAGACCATTCGTATGAAACACTGATAATGGCGCTCGGCACGGTGACGACATACTTCGGTATTGAGGGGCTCGATACGTATGCCTTCGGTATTAAATCGGCCGCTGAAATTAAGAAACTCAAGCATCATCTATATAGCCAGTTGAGCGAGCAAGGATCTATCGATAAGCATTACGTGATTGTTGGAGCTGGTCCGACTGGGGTTGAGCTTGCCGCCGCTCTCGGCTCATATTTAGAACGGCTATGCAAGCACTACGGGGTGACTCACAGCAATATTAATATCAGCCTTATTGAGGCTGCACCTAGAGTGTTGCCGAAAATGAGTGAAGTGACAAGCGCCAAGGTGGCAGCCCGTCTTGAGAAATTAGGGGTGAATGTGCAAACTGGCCAAGCGGTGCAGTCAGCCACGGCTGATAACCTTGTCGTAAGTGGCAAGCCGATCAAAAGCCAGACAGTAATTTGGACATCGGGCGTAGCTAATCATCCATTCTATAAAGAAAATGCTCAGCATTTTACGCTCGCACCGAATGGTCGCGTGGTTGTTGATAGCCATATGCTCGCGGCTGAAGATGTGTATGTTATTGGTGATAATGCCGCAACGCAGTATACAGGTCTTGCGCAAACAGCTTTGCACGATGCACTATTTGTTACGGGTAATATTCGCCGCGCAAAGAACAAGCAGCCGCTTAAAGAATACCGAGCAGTGATGCCTCCAGTTGTTGTACCGGTGGGTGAGGACTGGGCGGTGTTCGAATGGCGTAAGCTACGCCTTAGCGGCTGGCTCGCTTCGATTATTCGTCGCATGGCCGACCTTATGGGCTACTCTGATATTTTGCCAATCGGTCTTTCGCTTGGCGTTTGGCGCGCGCAACGTGTCCTTGAAGATGATTACTTTGCACCGTCTCGTAAAAGTGACGCCGTCAACGATATTGCCTAGACTGAGATATGAAAGAGCCCCGAGGAGCACGCCCGGATACGGATGTATCAACGGGGCTCTCTCGGAGCTGGTTAGCGTGCGCTAAGGAGCAACTCGCTCACGCGCTTATGCTCATTTATGTATACGAGCAGCGCGTCAAGGTTCTGGTCCTTGTCTGCGGTTCTGACCTGCATAGATCCGCAGCCGATCATGTTCTGGAACCAGCTGGAGTCTTGTGCATCAACTGTAATGATCGACGACAGCATTACTGTTTTTTGATCACCTACTATCTTAAAGGGTGGATCGTAGATTAATATTAATCTCTTGTCCGTCACGATAATCCAGTCGTGTGCCCATCGCATCCATACTGGATAATAACGAGTCGCCCAGAAGACTGTCCAGGCTACCTCGATAATTACAATTGCGGTCCCCCAAGCTACATCCGCGAAAACAAGTGATATCGAAAGCGCACCGACTCCCACAAGCCAGATTGCTAACAGCACGACTTGCTTGGGTCCATGAGACCACCAGTTGTGTCGCATGAGACAGCGGATTTCATCTTCGTCATCAAGGGGAATGAAGGGTACTTTTCTCGCATGACGATGGTCGACGAGGCCGTTTTTTAACAAACGAAGATCGTGCACCTTGTTATTCCAATCGGTCTTTCGACCAAAGGCACCGCGTTCAGTTATCTCCGACCTCAATATAACGAGATGTTTTTGATCGCCGTGCTTGATAACTTTTCGCTTCGGACTTCCCAAGTACTTGAAGCTGGCAGGATCCGGAATTATGTCATTGATCCCGTCTTCTGTCGCCTCTTCGTCTATCACCTCTGCTTCTTGGTTGTAAATTATGTCACCCTTCGGAATGATGGGTAACTCGGCCGTGTTAGGTGTGGGGATGTCGTTATCGGACATTATTCACCTTTCTTGTGCTTGGTGCTAGGATGCACTCACCAAAACATATTTTATCATGTAAATTAACTTCTCTCAACTATGCGCACAGACGGGTTTGATGCTATACTATATACAATTACTGAATTCACGAATAGGGAGTTTTATTTCAGATGGCGACACGAAAAAGTCAACGCATTGGCATATGGGTGATTGCCGGTGCCCTTACTATTGGAACACTAGGCGGATTCATGGCAATGGTACTTGCCCCAAAGAACGCCGCGAGTGATAAGGCTCGCTATCAGGAGTTGATGGCTGAGTACCAGAAAGAGGCGACGGTATACCAGGCGAAGGCAGACGCCCAGGCCACTGATCTTTCGGCGAAGTATTTTACTACGTTTAATCAATACAGCTCAAAGCCGGCAGCATTTACGGCGGGCGATGTGAAAGAACTTAAAAAAGAGGATCTAAAAGTTGGCGACGGTGCGGCGATTACAAAAGAGTCTAGTTTTAGCGCCTACTATATTGGATGGAATCCTTCGGGAAAAGTATTTGACGGTTCAATCGATGGAAAGAAGCTAAAGGCCCCGATTGCTGTCGCTCCAGGCGGTGTGATTACTGGGTGGACTGAAGGAGTGGATGGTATGAAAGTTGGCGGTGTGCGTGAACTGACTATCCCGGCAGACAAAGCGTATGGCGCAACCGGACAGGGTGCCGACATTCCTGCTAATACGCCACTGAAGTTCATTATCATGATCATTCCAAGACCTGAAACAATTGCACAACCAACCCCATCAGAGGAGCTAATGAAACTATATGCAAAGCAGCAACAACCCCAGCAGTACTAACGTACGCGACACAGTAATGATCGGCGCCGGCCCAAGTGCGCTTGCGGCTGCCGTGTATACGACACGCGAAGATATCGATACAGTTCTTTACGAGAAGGGCGTTATTGGCGGCATGGCGGCCATTACTGACAAGGTGGATAATTATCCTGGATTTCCGGATGGTATCGAAGGTCTCACGCTTGCCGGTCAGTTAGAAAAACAAGCCGAGCGCTTTGGCGCTCAGATCGAGTTCGGTGAGATTTCAGCCATTCGCGACGAAGGTGACTACAAGGTAGTGATTGTTGATGGCGAAGAGGTTCGCGCCAAGACCGTCCTTATTGCAACTGGTAGTGATTACAATAAAATTGGCGTACCTGGTGAGGCAGAGCACTATGGTCGCGGCGTGCATTACTGCGCAACGTGCGATGGCGCGTTTTACCGAGACAAACGTCTTGTTGTTGTTGGCGGTGGCAATTCTGCACTACAGGAAGCTCTTTTCTTGACTCGCTTCACGACGCACATCGACCTATTAGTTCGCAGTACTATTAAAGCAAGCGAAGTGCTCCAGCACGATCTTGACGAGGCGGTGAAAGAAGGTAAGATCACCGTTCATCTTGGCACAACGACAGACGAGATTGTGGCAACCGAGGGCAAGGTGACGGGGGTGAGGGCAACGAAGAGTGGCGAACCGGTTTTGTTCGAAACTGATGGTGTCTTTGTTTTTGTTGGCCTTAAGCCAAATACGGAGTTTCTTGCAGGCAGTGATATCGAACTCGATGAACAGGGTCTCGTTAAAACCAATGCGCATTTGCAAACATCTATGCCGGGTGTTTATGCTAGCGGTGATGTCCGAAGCGGTGCAACTATGCAGATCGCTAGTGCAGTTGGCGAGGGCGCCAGTGCGGCACTGAGTATACGTGAATATCTTGATGAAAAAAAGCGCGGTTAAGCGCTTTTTTTCTGTATTTTTCTGAGGATTTTATCCGGGTAGTCGGTGACGACGCCGTCGAGACCTTTGCGCGATAGGAGTACCGCCGCATCGGGACGATTAACGGTGTATGCATAGGTGAATAGGTTTGCTTG
>CAMLGO010000001.1 GCA_946479665.1 uncultured Candidatus Saccharibacteria bacterium | reverse complement strand
CGGTTGCGTTCGTGCAGCCACCGATATTCTCGGCGACAAGTGGACGCCTCAGTTATTGCGCTTTTTTGCCAACGAAGACTCTGTTCGATTCTGCCAGCTGCAAGACCTTGTTGGCGGCATAAACCCGCGCACGCTTTCAGCACGACTCACGAGCCTTGAAGAGCATGGTGTCATTGAAAAGACCCCAACTTCGTCGGCCGCCCGGTGCGAATACAATCTTACAAAAAAAGGTCTCGACCTTATTCCGATCCTTCGAGACATGGAAGCTTGGGGGCGTACATACCCCGAAGCAATAAATCACTAAGCCGACTCTCAGAATAGGCGTATACTATAAATAGTATGAGAATCCTAGTTGTTGAAGATGAACACAAAATCGCTCGCGCTCTCAAGCGTGCGCTTGAGCAAGAGAGCTATGCCGTTGATGTCGTGTACGACGGAGATGAAGGTTATGCCATGGCAACGACCGAACCCTACGACGCCGCAATTATCGATCGCATGCTGCCTGGTGACTACGACG
The DNA here is from genome assembly GCA_946479665.1 of uncultured Candidatus Saccharibacteria bacterium. The sequence goes on along the minus strand of CAMLGO010000001.1, from coordinate 38,404 downwards.
GCATTAGTATCGTTAAGGCTATGCGCGAAGCAAAAATTCACACGCCAGTTATCTTACTTACCGCACTCGGCAGTATAAATGACCGCACCACCGGTCTCGATGGTGGGGCAGACGATTACCTCGTAAAACCATTCGCCCTCGAGGAGCTTCTTGCTCGCGTTCGGGCACTCCTTCGACGACCAGCCGAACAACAGCAAAATATCCTTACAGCAGGCGATCTATCGCTCGATACCATTACGTTTGCCGTAAGCCGAGCAGGCAAATCCATCCAGCTCACCAGTAAGGAATTTGGACTCCTTGAGTATATGCTGCGCAATCAAGATCGTCCGCTAAGCAAGGAGACGATCATCTCACATGTGTGGGATTATGACGCTGATATTCTGCCAAATACTGTAGAGGTGTATATAAAATATTTGCGCAACAAGATTGACACCGGTTTTGACAAGCCGCTCATTCACACCGTGCGCGGATTTGGGTATAAACTACAGGCATAATGTTTCAGTCTGCAACTATAAAACTGACCGCGTGGTATCTGATGATTCTTATGATCATCAGTTTGCTATTTAGTGTCATTATTTATCAGGTGACATCAAGTGAAGTCAATCGTCGCCTCGAAGAACTGCAGACCGGCATCCAACGACAGAACAATTTTCGCGCGCTTCCAGATTTTGACGTTGCAAATATCCGACTCAACCAAGCCCATCAGGCATCAATCAATCTCATTATTTCACTGGTTTATATCAATTTTATTATTCTAGTCGCCGCAGGTATTGGCAGCTACGTACTTGCCCGACGCACCCTGCGTCCGATAGAAGAAGCCCATGAAGCACAGTCGCGCTTCACGAGCGATGCTAGTCATGAACTGCGAACGCCACTTGCTGTCATGAAAACAGAACTGGAAGTTGCCCTCCGTGATCCAAAGCTCGACAAGTCCGAAATGCACGATCTGCTTGCTAGCAATCTCGAGGAAGTTGAAAAACTGACCCAATTATCACAAACACTCCTTCAGCTATCGAAGCTCGATTACGATAACATCGAGAAGAATAAGCTGTCGCTCGAGGACATCGTCCGCCAAACTGTCAGCCGATTCGATAAAACTGGGAAGCGTATCAATTTTACCGCTGCTAAATCACTACCCATGATCGTCGGCAACCGCGCAAGCATTGAGGAGCTAGCGACTATTCTGATCGATAATGCACTAAAATACAGTCCAGCCGATTCACTGGTATCTGTTCATGTTGGCAAACGAGCACAGAAGGCATGCCTCGAAGTCATAAACACCGGCGAGGGTATTCATCCGGACGCACTACCGCTTATTTTTGATCGTTTTTATCGCGCCGACATGTCGCGAACAGGTGGTGGAAAAAATGGCTATGGCCTCGGACTTGCTCTTGCTAAAAAGATAGTCGAAATACATGGCGGAGAACTCACTGCCAGTAGTGCGCCTCAGCACGCAACGACGTTTACAGTTCTATTGCCAGTTGTCAGCAATTCACAAGCAAAAAATCAGTAATAACATATATTCTTCTGCTATATCCATACTTAACAGGAGAAATATATGAATGTATTGTCGCGAGGCATACGAAATACACAAAAGACGACGGAATCGTCCAAACTTAAGACTACGCTCAGTTTCGTTTGACATACTAGATTCGTAGCACGAAAAGTTCCATCGCTACTATAAAAGCACAAAGGAGGGGTATTATGAACACCACCGCAAAAACATTGTATTTGAGTAAAAAGGGAATGAAAGAAATTAAGAAGCAAGTGGCTAGGCTTGAACGCGACGTCGCGGCTGCCATGGGCAGGCTCAAAGAGCTCGACAAGACGGACGGTCACGATGAACGGCTTGATCGTGCCGAAAAGCTCGCGCAGCTTGAAATCCTAGAGAGCGAGCTAACCGACAAGAAGCTATACTTATCGCAAGCGAAGCTTTATCCGAGCAAGCGCGAACGCCTCAAGGTAGCAATTGGCTCGGTGGTTGATCTTATCGACACGAATGGGCGCATGGTGCGCTACACTATCGTCGACAGCATCGAAGCCAACCCAAGCGACGGTCGTATTTCGATTATGAGCCCGCTTGGCAAAAATCTACTAGGTAAGCAGATCAAGGATATTATTCTTTGGGGAAACGGAGCCCGCATCAAGCAAATGCAGCTCGTACGCATTACCTAAAGCCAGCCCGATCTTTCCTACTTTACCCCGCGAAATGCGGGGTAATTTGTTACAAGAGTGGCCCGTCGTACGTCTCCACTCGGCAATACGAACAAGTTCGCATTACTCTCGTCTCGTAGTACAATAGTTCTAATGCTTTACTACAATCACTCCGCTCAGGCCACTCTCAATGACCTCGATAGCTCACTACGCGGCCTATCAAACAGCGAGGCGGAGGAGCGGCTAAAGGTTCACGGACCAAATACAATCCGCGTCACCGGCGAGCCCCTCTGGCGCAAGCTGATTGAGCCGTTTGCGAACATTTTCATGCTCGTCCTCTTCGTAGCAGCCATTATTAGTATTCTTCACGGCGACATGCTCGACGCCATCATTGTCATTGTTATCATGTTCGTGAGCGCCGGTATTTACTATGTGCAGCGTTTTTCAACCGAGCGAATCTTGAGATCGCTACAAAAACATACTGCCCAGAACGTCGAGACCCTCCGCGACGGCCACTTAATTCAAATAGATACGTCTCAGCTTGTTCCTGGTGATATTATTTCGCTCGGAGAAGGCGACAAGGTACCTGCCGACCTACGCTTCCTCACCGGCACGAACGTTCGTATTGACGAGTCGCTCCTTACGGGTGAATCGGTGCCAATTACCAAACGGGCAGAAGTGCTAAACGGTGAAAAAGAGATCTACGAGCGAAGTAATCTGCTCTTTCAGGGTTCTTTTGTAATATCCGGAGACGTTACTGCAGTCGTGACTGGCACGGGCAACGCAACAGAGTTCGGGCAACTTGCCGCACTCGCCCAAAACACCAACACCGAAAGTCCGGTTCAGAAGAAAATCGACAAACTGATCAGCCATGTTATTGCAGCCGTTGGCGGTATTGCCCTCGTTGCCTTCGCCCTGGCTATGCGCGGCGGCATGGATCTCGGCGAGAGTCTTCGTTTTGTCATGGCATTATCCGTTAGTGCCGTACCAGAGAGTCTCCCCGTGGCAATTTCAGTCGTCCTCGTGCTTGGTATGCGCCGCATGGCCACAAAAAAGGCCTTGGTGCGAACAATGCGTGCGATTGAGACGATCGGTGTCCTTACAACTATCGCAACAGACAAAACCGGGACACTTACTAAAAACAAACTCACCGTTCAAGAAATCTGGTATCCAGAGGGAACGGACAAGGCATTTACGCGCATACTAGCTCATGCCGTTAATCAAAATGGGCGCAAGGTTCATGATCCGCTCGACACAGCCATGAACAACTACACTGCGAGGGCTAACATTGAATTAAAGGGCATTCCGCTCCTCAGTATGCCGTTCGACCAGGCTGTCGCCATGAGCGGCAATCTTTGGCATGACGGCGCTAGCTACCGACTCGTCGTAAAGGGTGCTCCAGAACACGTTTTAGCACGCAGCGATCTTACAGAGAATGAGCACGAACAGGCAAGCGCCAAGCTTCATCATCTCACTGGGCAAGGCTATCGTGTCATTGCGATCGCCGAAACAAAGCTCAACACCAAAATCAGCAGCTTCACCGGACTACCAAAACGTGCAAAGCTTGAATTTATCGGTTTTGTTGCGGTTGCCGATGTGCTACGCCCCGAAGCTAAGAAAGCGATTGCTGCAGCACTCTCTGCTGGCGTGACCGTTCGTATGATTACTGGCGATCATTTCGAAACAGCCTACCATATCGGCCGACAGCTCGGCATGGTAACGCACCGCGACCAAGTTTTCGATAGTCGCCGCATGAGTGTCATGAGTGACAGTGAACTGGACGACATTATTCGCGACGTTCGGGTGTTCTCTCGTGTCGTGCCCGAGCATAAATACCGGATTCTATCGCTTCTCAAAAAGCACAATATCACCGCCATGACAGGGGATGGTGTTAATGACGTACCGGCGCTCAGTAATGCGCATGTCGGCGTCGCCATGGGAAGCGGCGCGCAAATCGCCAAAGATGCTGGCGATATCATTCTTCTTGACGACAACTTCCGCAGCATTATCGATGCCATGCACGAAGGCCGCACCATCTTTGCTAATATTCGCCGCATGCTATTTTACCTGCTCTCGACCAATGCCGGGGAAGTCCTCACTATGCTCGGTGCGCTCGCAATCGGCATGCCGCTGCCGATCGTACCGGTGCAAATTCTTTGGATCAACCTCGTAACCGACACCTCAATGGTAATTCCACTGGGGCTCGAACCCGGTGAGAAGTCGAACATGAAGAACAAACCAAAGCGCCTGAATGAACCGATTTTAAGCAAATTCATCATTAGCCGTATGATTTTAGTCGCACTTAGCATGGCCGTCATCACACTTACACTTTACGGTATATTCAGCACTCAGTATGGCCATGAGTACGGCCGCACCATCGCATTCTCAGCCCTTGTTGTCATGCAGTGGTCGAACGCCTTCAACGCCCGTAGTGATTATGAGTCACTCTTCAGACGGCTCCGGACCTTTAACGGCAAGTTCTATGTTGGACTCACCGTTGCTGTCATACTACAAATACTTGCCGTCTTTGGCCCGCTTCAGGGCTTACTGCATATCACGCCGGTTGCCATTGGCGACCTTATCGTCACCGGCGTCATTGCCTTTGTTATTCCATTGACACTTAGCGAGCTGCATAAGTTCATCGGCCGACGCTTCTTCCATAAAGGTAGTCACCGCTAACCCCTAAAAGGACTGGAAATAAGCACCAGATTTATGCTATACTAACGAAGCTTTCATCTTTAGTGGGATGTCGCCAAGTGGTAAGGCACTGGTTTTTGGTACCAGCATTCGGGGGTTCGAGTCCCTCCATCCCAGCCATGAAAAAAGACCCAGATCATCCGATCTCGGTCTTTTTTCTATACCTCGGTCGGGATGCGAACCTCCGGCCAACCATGAATATCAGGAAAGATATCTTCGTAAGTTCTTTTGCTATACTTAGGCATATGAACAATTCCCAGCTAAAATTTATGCCGCTCCCGATTTGGCTATATATTACAGGCTGGCTCTTCTTTTTATATTTATTCATTTCGTTGTTACATTTCTCGGCAGAAGATTCAAGCAATCCTATATTGTCAGGTATGTATTTTATCGATTTTGGTGTGCATGAAGCATCACACATGATCATCTTCTTCCTGCCAGCAATTTTCGTTGCCGCAGCAGGTTCAGTAGGCGAGATGAGCTTTACGTTGCTATTGTTGATTGCAACACTGAAGGCAAAATCATATTTTGCCGCAGTGTTTGCCGGCCTCTGGGTAATGCTTGGCTTTATGAGCGCGGGCCGTTACATGGCTGATGCGCGGGCCCAAAGCTTGCCATTAATCGGCCCAGGGGAGACAGTACAGCACGACTGGCACTATGTATTCTCGCAGCTCGGCTGGCTCAATGCAGATACGTTTATTGGCGGCGCTATACAGGCCGTTGGAATCATTATCGGGGCAGGCAGCTTATTATTTGGTCTTTATCTCATACTACTAAAGTTGTCCACGCCCAAGGTGTGATTACATTTTGACTGATGGGCTGAGGAGCGGCGCGTCATCCCTTTTTATGGGAATAAATTGTCCGTGATAAAATATAGCTACAGACATAGCTTCTATAAAATAGCAAAAGCTCAGGAAAAATCATGACACAGTACGTAGCACTCCTCCGTGGCATTAACCCGTTAAATCCCAATATGCGCAATGACAAGCTACGCAGTGTCTTCGAAGGACTAAATTTCACAAACGTCAAGACAGTCATCTCGAGCGGGAATGTTATTTTTGAAACACCTCGCAAAGATTCGAAAAAACTGGAAGAAATGATAGAGAATGCTCTTTTGGCGCAACTCGGGTTTACAAGTACTACAATTATTCGAAGCAGCGAGCAATTACAAGCGCTGATAGAAGAGAAGCCATTTGGCGAGCGTGAGCACACAAAAAAGACCAACTTGACTGTGACATTTTTAAAGAATAAACTTCCTACCGAAATTACCTCTTTCGGCAATATAAGACACGAGGGTTACGAAATCCTAGGAATGCATGACCAAGCAATTTATAGTGTCCTTAATCTTACGAGCGCAAAAACTCCTCAACTTATGAGCTGGCTCGAGAAACAGTTTGGCAAGGAAATTACGACACGAACGTGGAAGACAGTCGAGAAAATTCTCAAAAGCTTCGATTGAGCATGTATGTTCAGGCTTGATGTACTTGCCGGGTTCTTGCGAATTCTCCATAATTTTTAATATGTGCAACTACGCTGAATGCGCTGACATATTCCTCCTATCGAGGGGTGTAGTGTATTTTGCGCATATGCTCTACACTTACAGGTACTATGCGGGCAAAACAAACACACCAAACAGGATTTACGATTGTTGAACTACTCGTCGTCATCGTCGTTATCGGAATACTAGCGGCGATTACTATCGTTGCGTACAATGGCGCCCAAACGAGAGCACATAACGCCTCAAGGTTAAGCGAAGTGAATTCGTGGCGCAAATCGTTCGAACTATACAAAGCACAGAATGGCACCTATCCGACAATGCCCGACGGCGGCTACTGTCTAGGGACTGGATTTCCTGGCGCGAAGTGCCGTGACTATTTAGCCAACAATGCAAATACCTTAACGGAGGCAAGTTCAGTGCCGCTCATGGACAAGATTAAGACTATTTCATCACTACCTCAAGCCAATCACCTGGGAGTAAATGGAACTGTCGGGCCGTATATTTATTACAATAACACGACTGGATGGCTTGGAATAACGGCGGTATTTAACGGAGCTGCGGCAGACTGCCCGCGTGGATTAACCTACACGTGGGACGATGGGAGCGGTCGATTGCTCTGTAGTGTCGATCTTCCACTTTAGTCAGTAGCGTAGACTGTCCTTTGCCCATACTGCGTCAGTCCAAAAACGGTCGAAATTTTTATGCGCGAAACGCAAGAATTCTTTGCACGACGCGCAGAATAATCAACTGAACTATTCGCGTCTAATCCGCAGGCGTATAATTAGTAGTACGAAAGCGAGGGAAAAGGCATATGAATGCAAAGACTCAAGCAACTTCAATATGGATAGCAACGACACCACCCACATCTTACCCATCACTCTCTGGTGATATAAGCGTTGATACTGTTGTGGTCGGCGGGGGTATTGCCGGCATATCAGTCGCGCATCTTCTTAAAGAAAAAGGGCAGCGAGTTGCTCTCATAGAGGCCGATCGGATCGTCGAAGGAACAACAGGCAATACGACCGCGAAAGTTACCTCGCTCCATGGCCTAAAGTACGCAAGTTTGATAAAACGATACAGCAAAGCAGGGGCAAAGATATACGGCGACGCCAATGAAGCAGCTATCAACAAGATAGAAGAGATCGTCAGACAATACAGTATTGACTGTGATTTCTTACGCCTGCCCGCCTATACGTATGCGCAATCCGCCGGCGACAAGAGCAAAGTCCAAGCAGAAGTAGAAGCGGCAAAATCGCTCGGCCTTCCGGCTTCGTACGCTGACGACGTGCCATTACCATATGAAACTTTCGGAGCCGTCATGTTTGATAATCAAGCCCAGTTCCATGTGCGTAAATACCTGCTGAAACTCGCTGAAATAATTAATAGTGACGGCAGCTTTATATTCGAACATACAAAAGCACTAGACATTCGATCATCCAACAATACTCTTCGGCTCATTACCGACAAGGGGATAATGACCGCCGGGGACATCGTAGTCGCAACTCATGTGCCGTTTTACGATCCTGACGAGGACTACAAGGATCTCTCCGAATTCAAGGACTACGCGCTAGGACTGTTGATCGACGAAGATACTCCTCAGGGGGAGTTTTTTAGCACTGGCAATGAACCGCATTCTATTCGATACCAACCCACAACGGAGGGCGATATTATCATTGTAGGAGGCAAGAGCGAAGCGGAAATGGAAGCAGAAACGCCAGAGGAAGCGTTCCGATTGGTCGAAGAAGACTACAGCACCAAATTCACAATCAAACACGTCGCGTATCAATGGTTCACCGAGGACTTTGCGACAAAAGACGGTGCTCCGTATATCGGCCAGCTCTCGCGCAATCAAGAGCATGTGTATGCCGCAACCGGGTTCAATGGCTGGGGTATGACAAATGGCGTCGTTGCCGGGATGATTTTATCAGATCGTATCACTGGCAAAGAAAATGAGTGGTGCGATTTTTTTGACAAGTTCAAGAGAGAGAATTACAGTAAGCAAGATTACTGATTTTTGACCACACATCTCTTTGACCCCATTATACTTATGTCGTATACCCAAGTTGATTTATGTGGGCTAACATGCTACATGATACTGCTGCCTGACCCGTCGGCACTCTAATCTGCCGACACTCGGTTAATAGCCCCTTGGATATGGTATAATTAAACGGATATAACAAGATTGGATAATTAAAACTATGGCCAAACACAAGAACTGGCACGGTGCATCGCGCAAGCGTCTTCTGAAGAAGAAACTCAAAGCAGCTCTTAAGAAGAAAAAGTAAATGCTCTGCAATAAGAAAAAGTCCTAAACGTACCGTCTAGGACTTTTTCTTTATCTCGTACCGGCTACCTTAAGCCGGAACAGCTCTACCCATTGTACTAGCTTCATTTGCGATGGCTTAATGTCGTTAGGAAGTTTAGCGGCAGCTCGTGGAGCCTTTGCAAATATCTTAGGGGTGGAGAAGCAATCTTCGATGAACTGGCGATACTGGGGCATTTTTGACCGTTCAATTAGGGGTTCAGGGCGACGCACCATTTCAAGAAGTACCGTATCGACATTCGGATGAGGGAAGAAATCGGTGCGCAGTAGGCGTCGACGAATCCGAACAGCAAATTCTGGCCCTACCATCATGCCAAGCTGGCCAGTAAATCCATCAGAACTCGGCAAAAGCTTATTGGCAAACTGTTTTTGGACCACTAGATAAATTGCCTCAGGCGGATAGTCGGCCTGCGTGAGCCGACGCACGATCGGCGAACTAAGATGAAAGGGGATATTGGCAAATACCTTGTACGGCGTCTTTGGAAGTGGCATCGACAAGAAATCACCCTCGTGTACTGTCACATTTGGATATTTTGCCATATTGTCACGTAGTTTCGTAGCCATACGCGGCTCAAACTCAACCGCCACGACAGACTTGGCGCGCTCGGCAAGTACCGAAGAAATAGCACCGCTACCAGCACCTATGTCATATACGACATCGTGGCGATTTACCGAAGAATGCCCAATAAGCTCCTTAATGAGCTGAGGACTTCGGAGGAAGTATTGAGAATAGTTGGCAAGTCGTTTCATGAATAGATCAGATCATATTATACTACAGTACCTCGATCGCCAACCAGTCGGCTCCTAGACCTCGATCAACAACTACTATTGGGCTCTGAAATGAAAAACTCCCTTGCGCTGCTACGCAGCACAAGGGAGTTCGACTTTCATTTCACTACATTTATCCAACAAGCTCTAGGAGACCTCGAGCCTCCTCAAGCAACTCGTCGGCAACTTGATACGACTTAAGATCTTCCTTGAGACGAGTATTTTCAGTCCGAAGCTTATCCGCCTCGGCCTTCGAGGTATCACGCTCGGACTCAAGAGACTTCACGCGCGCAACTAGCCCTTCAAGCAGCTCTGCGAGCGTCGGCGTCGGCTGACGTTCATCGATCGAAGGCAGGATCGGCTCGTTTGCCATCTTGACAGTCGCAGGCTTGGTGGTCTTGCCGGGCACATCCTTTCGTTTCTTCTTGTCGTTGTGGCGTTGCTTGTCGGTCTGCCGTAATTCGTCGTACTGCTCCTGGGTTACGAGCACGTTCATCTTCACGGTAGACCGGTAGTGGGCCGCGACGTCATGGCTTGTCTCAGGATCGACACTCTTTTTCACGTAATCAGTTGTCCGCATCTGAAGCTGCCCCAGGTCTCGATTAAGCGCCTTCGCTTGCGGCTCAGTGAACGAAGTACCCATCACGATGATCTCGAATGGCTTGGCATCCTCTGGCAGACGGCCATCAGCATCCGCCTCTCGCTGAAGCGCCTCCAGAGCCAAATTGACAGCTTCAAGGCCGACCGCCTTATGGCGTCGCTCCGAAACTTTCGGCTCATCTGGCGTAATCTGCGAAGGCTCTTGTACGTCATGACTCACTACAACACTCATCTTCTGTTCCTTTTTCGTTGATTTATCAGTCCGCAGCTCTTGCTTCGCGAGAGCAATGCGAACAATACGACCCTTGTTGGTTACAACAATGAGTCTTCGCTCTAGTGCAAGTTGCTTCAGTGCTTCGTCGAGATTTTTTTGGTCTCTTTGCCCTCCGTTACTATTTAGCTCGTGATAGATTTTTGCTACCGGGTTTCCACCGGTAACTCCTTCCGCTCCAAACATTCTCAAGTACGTTAAAACACTGCTGCGCATCTTGCTCAGTCTAGCTGTTGGCACAACACCCCAATCAGTTGTTGTTAATGTACTGCTCTATAATGATAGTCGAACTTAACGATTTTACACTCTTTTGAACATTTGTCAATCTTTCCGTAAAGACTTACTATCCATATCGAAACGATTGCGCTACAATCATTTCATGTATAAGCATAAACTTTACACTGTTGTCCGACTGGTCTTTATAAGTGTTGCCTCCGAAGCCGCAACAACACGTAGTGCAAAGAAGGAAAGTATGCATGCTTAAAAATCAGAGACAGGGCTTCACAGTCATCGAACTTATCATTGTTATATCTATAATTAGTCTCCTGGTAGCAATAAGCATACTTGCTTACAATCAAGTGCAAAAACAGTCCCGCGACGACGAGAAAAATGCAGATATAACAATGGTGCAGAACCAGCTCGAAAAGTACTTTGAGAAGAATGGGGAATACCCGCCCGGCTGCCCGCGACCAACGTGCACAAGCTGGTTTCTCACCGACAACACATCCTCATCACAAATGATCAATTCGGCTGCCACGCTTGCGAACCTTACATCTGTCATGCCTGGCCTTAACAGTAAGTTTGGCGATCCTACCGACACGAGCACGACGCCGATAATGGACATTGCGACATCGACTAAAAAATACTACTACTTCGGTGGGAATGTTAATAATCGTGCAACAGCCTCATCGCTCTCATATACCGCCACGTCATCATTTCCTTGTACTATCAATATACCGCTCTCACCAGGCGAGGTAAGCTCATATGTCGTTGGCTATTACAATGAGACGAACGGCATATGGGTGCTTAACGGCGGCAAAAGTGGCAAACAAATGGCCGTCACGGCCGGCACACCAGCTCAGGGGTGTGTTATCAACCCGAGCTAAATAGGGTACACTAGAGAGATGAGTAAAAAAGTCTTTCCTATTGTAGAAATAGTCCTCGACAAAATCGTCGGCGGCGGTCAAGCCCTCGGCAGTCTTGATTATGGCAAAAAAGCATTCGTCTGGGGCGGTCTTCCCGGTGAAAAAGTGAATGTACAGCTAACGAAGAAGAAATCTAGCTTTGTTGAAGGTGTCGTTACTGAGGTGCTCGAGCCAAGCGAAGAGCGCGTTACACCTGTTGATGAAACAAGTTACCTTTCGACAAGCCCTTGGCAAATCATGAAGTTCGAGTCAGAACAACACTATAAGTCTGCTCTCATCGAAGAAGCGTTTGAGCTTCATGATATCGTTCTCCCAAATCCGATCGAAGTATATAGTGACGGCAAAGAATATGGTTACCGCAATAAAATCGAATTTAGTTTTTGGTGGGACAAAGAGTTAGATCAACTTGATCTCGCATTCTTCCGTCGCGGTACTCACGGCAAAATTCCAGTGCAGGGCAGCAGTCTTGCAAACGATGCCATCAACAAGGCAGCGCATGCGATCCGCGACACACTGCGCGCACGTGACATCCAGGCCTTCCCACTTAAGACGCTTCTCGTCCGCTGCAATCGCGATGGCAGTGTTGCCGCGCAGCTATACGTAAAGGATGAATTCTTTGACGCTTTCACCGAAGATGAGATGCGTGACTTTGGCGTAGCCGGTTTTGAGCTCATTTTCTCGAATCCAAAAAGCCCAGCCAGCGTTATTACTAAACGTCTTCAAGCATGGGGCGAAACAAGCCTGGCGGATACTATTCTCGACGTACCGTTTACTTACGCAGTGGAAGGATTTTTCCAGATAAATCTTCCTGTTTACGAGCAAGCGCTGCGCGACATGAAAGAATGGGTGCCAGCAGACAAACCTGCGGTTGATTTTTACAGCGGCGTCGGCACGATCGGTCTTACTATTGGCGGCGACAGTATCACGATGGTAGAAATTAATGAGCATGCAGTTCGCGAGATGGAGCGCAACATTACCGCCCTGCAGCGAGAGCAAGCAGCCAAGGCAATTCTTGCACCGAGCGAAAGCGCGCTTGAACATATTACCGGCGATGCGACGATTATCGTCGATCCGCCACGCGCTGGTCTTCATGAAGAAGTGATCGCAAAGCTTCTTGAAGCAGCCCCTGAGCGCATAGTATATCTTAGCTGCAACCCAACGACACAAGCTCGAGACGTCGCGCGACTAGCCGAAAAATACGGTATCCGCGCGCACCGTGGCTACAACTTCTTCCCGCGCACACCGCACATCGAACACCTTATCGTGCTTGATAAAAAATAATTTGTAGATACCGCTAGATGACACTATAATAGTTGCAGCATGAAAAGCAAAAGCGGTTTCACGGTCATTGAACTAGTAGTGTGTATTGCTATTATTGGCATTCTCTTAGCGATTTCAATTCTATCTTACTCAAAGCAGCAAGTAGACGCTCGAGACCAAACGCGTTTTTCTCGAGCGACAATCGTTGCCGCTGCTCTTGAGAAATACTATGAAGCAAACGGCGAATATCCATCAGTTCCGGCTGTCGTAAGCGAAAGCGGCACTACTGGCACGACCCTTGCCGGCAAATTAAAGATCAATACCGACGTTCTTACGATGCCCGGCACTACGCCAACAACGACAAACTCCCTCAGCAATACCACGCCCAGCACGACTAAAGTAACCTACGTTGCGAGCAGTGTTGATCCGACCGAAAACACCGCTTGTCAGTCATCACCAACCGGCGGCTGTGATAAATTCACCTTGACGTACAAGAAAGAAACAGATAACAGCAATGTTGTCATTTCTAGTAAATACAGTGACCGAACAGCCATCGCCGCACCGCCTCCACCACCGCCGCCAAGTGCTCCAGCGGCACCAGATGCTCCAACAGCGCCAACTATGACAACGTCGTATGCCAGTAATATTATCACCGGCACATCATCGGCTGTCAGCTGTACCTACGGTAATACGCCTCAATATGCGCTGAGTACTCGAACCGACGATGGTACCTGGAGTGCCTATTCCGGATGGTCGCCAAACAGGGCAGTAGGGTTGTCGACCGCACAGGGCAATAAATACGGTTTCCAGGCAAAAGCAAGATGTGTATCAGTAGGAGAAGGGAACACAAGCACTGAGTCAGCGGCCAGTCCAGAAGTAACCTACATTCAGCCTATTACTGCACCTAGTGCGCCGAGTCCATACATAACTTCGGTATTCCAGCCCGCCTACAACAACACCATCTGTATGGACGCCAATGGCGGCGGCACAGGAAGTGGAACGCTCATTCAGATATGGTCATGTAACGGCACTGCCGCTCAAGATTGGGCGTACAATAGCAACGATAAAACTATTCGTCCGACCTATGCGATGAATATGTGCGTCACGGCAAGCGGCGCACTCGGCGCACAGCTGACACTCGGCACGTGCGACGGTGCAACATCACGCCAGTGGACTCGTGGCGACTCTGGTTTCTTTCAAAATGTCGCCAATGGCGGCTGCATGGATGCAGCCAGCTGGGGCACGGCCAATGGCACCAGTATTGGCTCGTGGAATTGTTCCGGCGCTACCGCTCAGATTTGGAACCCAATCGATAGCCAAACCGCATGGGCTTGGCCGGACGTCGCATGCCCAGCAGGCACAACCGCTGGCTACCAAGTCAATAACCAAACAACAGCACTTGCCGACTCTGGCTGGATATCAACCGGCTCAAGCGCACGCGTTGTTCGTACAACTGTCAATCAAGGCTACACTTACACAACACAAGCTCAAGCCCGCTGTACCTCGAACTATGCAACGAGCCCATGGAGCGGCATCTCACAGTCAACCATTTCTAAGGCCATATTGCCGCCACCCGCACCATCAGGCTGGTCATTCTGGAAAAATGACGCCAACCGCTACAACATGAACTGGGGCTGGAACTTTACCCTAGCCTGCGGTGCCGGCACCAATCGCTACTTCATTGAAGACGAATGGATCAACAACCCCGGTAACCCTGTCTATTGGCTGTCGCCACGTCAGCCAAATGGAGTTGGCGCAGTCGGCTGGTGGACGGCCGACGCAACCAGCGGCGCACCGTATGTCGTGTACGGGCCAAACGCAACAATGCAAACATTGGCATCGTACGCAGGCGCAGCGCCTGCAACCGCTGGCTTATCTGTCAGCGGTCGAGCGCAAGGCTACTGCTATAACCCGGTCACCGGCCGATCAAGCGTCTACGGGCCATGGGGTCAAGGCTGGGGTAACCTGTAGGAGAATATATGTCGACATATCCATTTGAGAAACGAAAAATAAATCTAAAAGTTGTCGGCATCGTACTCGTGTCGGCCATCTTGCTCGCTGGCGCCGGTACTGGCGTGTACTTCATCATGCGTCAGCTCAAGCCGCACGAGCAGACCGAAGCAAACACAACCGACACGACGACTCGTAGCGGCGACTCAACGAGGCTCAAAGCCGAGGACCTCATGAAGAAAAACGATCTCCCAGGTGCAAAAGCAGAGTATGAAAAAGCTGCAGCCGCTTATGCGGCCGACAAAAACACCACTGCAGCAACCGACGTGCAACAGCAAATCGACATCATCAATCAAACGATTGAAAAAACCAGCACGACCGGTCAGACCCCTGCGCCAAAGGGTAGCGGCAACTCATCGCCAAAACAGTAAAAATACTGCGCTATATTCAAGACGAGCTTAGCTCGTCTTGATTCGTCGGTAGGCAAACTTTGTCGCAACACGCCAGTCACCACGAGCATCACTGTCGTACCGATAGATCTCACCATTTTTCACTTCGCTAATGAGCACCATGGCCGGATTATACGGCGCAAGCGTGCGATAAAATAGAATGTCATCATCACTAATGTGACCACGGCCAGGAAAAACAGCTCGGAATTTCTCGCGACCAATTTCATCGAAATAATCAACCCGACCCTTAGGAGGGAAGTAGACTTCA
This sequence comes from uncultured Candidatus Saccharibacteria bacterium, assembly GCA_946479665.1. The sequence continues at coordinate 23,021 of CAMLGO010000001.1, read as the reverse complement.
GCCTTAAGACCCATGCGAGAGATAATCTTCTTCACGTCGCTAAAGAGCAGCTTTGAGTGACCGGAAACATACACGAAAAGCTGTTTTTTCTTAGTAAGTATCACCGTGGCGGTCGTAAGTCGGCCGACTTCAGCTTGACGCAAGATGACCTTGGAAATATCAATATCCAGGCCGAATTTATCGCGCGCAATGCGCTCTAGCGCCAAGTCGTCATATATCTCTTCGTTCATATCTGTTCGTATTATAACACCCTCTTGCAAAGATAGAGAAGGAGTATATAATCTAGTGATCATGCCTCTACTAGCACGCTAATCGCAACCAAAGCTGGCTCGAATGGCCGAGATAGACGTTACAGGTAACACGATCTAAGCTACAATAGATCTAATGGATTTCACGACTCGTTACGCAAAATTAAACGACGCCCAGAAGCGAGCGGTCGATACGATCGACGGGCCGGTCATGGTGATCGCCGGGCCAGGAACGGGCAAGACCGAACTCCTCAGCATGCGCGTTGCCAATATCCTCAAACAAACTGATACACTGCCAGAAAATATTCTTTGTCTGACATTTACCGAAAGTGGAGCCAATGCCATGCGCGAACGTCTAAGCCAGATTATCGGCAAGGATGCTTTCAAGGTAGCGATTCATACGTTCCATAGTTTTGGCGCAGAAGTGATCAACCAAAACGGGGATTTCTTTTACCACGGCGCGCACTTTCGAGCAGCCGACGAACTCAGCAGCTATGAGCTACTCCGCGGTATCTTTGACGAGCTGGAATACAGCAATCCACTCTCGAGCAAAATGAATGGTGAGTACACCCACCTGGGCGATACGCTTACAACAATCTCGGAACTCAAAAAGAGCGGTCTTACGAGCGACGAGCTGCTGGCCATTCTCGACATTAATCAGCACGTCATCGATACCTGCGAGCCGCTTCTTGGTGCAGTATTTGCAAGCCGAATCAGTAAAAATACAGTCGACCTCCTAGAACCTGCACTTACTGAGATCCGCCAGGTCGACGGCTATACCGGACTTGTCGGTGTCGCGTCACTTGCCGATATCTTAGCAGACAGTCTTGAGCACGCTATTGCGAGTGCACGTGAGACAAACTCAACCAAACCACTAACCGCCTGGCGCAATAGCTACATGAAAAAGAATGATGCCGGTGACTTCATCCTTAAAAGCCACGAACGACAAGCCAAGCTACGTGCCGTAAGCTTCGTGTACTATCAGTATCTTGCGCGCATGCAGGAAGCCGAGCTATACGACTTCGATGATATGATCCTGCGTGTCGTCCATGGCATGGAAGTCTTCTCAGAACTGCGCTACAACCTCCAGGAAAAGCACCAATACATCATGGTAGACGAATTCCAAGATACCAACATGGCGCAAATGCGTATTCTCCACAACCTCACCAGCAGTGAGGCAAATGCCGATCGCCCAAACATTATGGTTGTCGGCGATGACGACCAGGCTATTTACAGCTTCCAGGGTGCAGAAGTAAGTAATATCCTCACGTTCCCGACCATCTATCCTGCGACTGTAAAAATTACACTTCAAGACAACTATCGTTCAGCCTCTCCGATTCTTGAAGAGGCTCGTAGTGTTATCGTACAGGGAGGCGAGCGCCTTGAAACGATTCTCAACGATGTCGACAAAACCCTTACCGCACACCGGAGTAGCGACGACGCCAATGTTTCGCTCCTTGAGGCTAGTACTATCAATGATGAGCGCCAGGCGTTGATTGCAAGCATCGCACAGCGCATAAAAGACGGCGAATCACCGGCCTCAATTGCCGTTTTAGCGCGTCGTCATCACGAAATAATCAGTTTATTACCGTACTTCACAGACGCCAATATACAGGTCAATTACGAGCGCCAAGACAATGTTCTAGATATCGAGCCTATCATTGCGCTTGAGCAAATCGCCTCACTCATCGTTGCCTTATTTGAAAGCCGACACGATGAGGTAAATGCGCTTCTGCCAGAAGTTCTTTCGCATCCCGCTTGGCATATTAACGCCAGCTCGATATGGAAGTTGAGTATGCAGGCCTACCAACAGCGAAAAACATGGATGGAAATCATGGCCGTCACACCCGAGTTTGTGCCACTTTTTAATTGGCTGATTGAAACTGCGCAAAAAGTACCGCATACACCGCTAGAGGAAATGCTCGATATCTTGCTTGGCAAGATTAAGGTAGAAAAGGAAAGCGATATATTCGTTTCACCATTTTATCTTTACTTCTTTTCACCAGATAAAATCATCTCACATCCTGACGAATACTTAGTGTATCTTGAAGCGCTGCGCACGATCCGCAGCAAGCTGCGCGACTATCAAGTCGACGAGACGCCAACCGTGCGCACATTACTTGCATTCATAAGCTTACATCGCCAACTTGGCAGTTCTATTACGAGTATCCGGCCGCACGTCGACACTCAAACTGATGCCGTCAACCTCATGACCGCTCATAAATCAAAAGGTCTCGAGTTTGATACTGTGTATGTTATCGGTGCTATCGATACAGCATGGGGCGAACGCGTTCGCAGCCGTAGCCGCCTTATTGGCTACCCAGAAAACCTGCCACTCGCGCCAGCCGGCGATACGCTCGACGAACGTCTTCGATTGTTCTTCGTCGCTATGACGCGTGCCCGCAAGCAACTTATCATTAGCTACTCACTATCGGACGCAGCGGGGAAGGCGACACTTGGTGCTAGCTTCCTACTCACTACCACCATGCAACCTCAGCCACTCGCGCTTGAGCATTCAGCCACAGAGCGCATAGAGGCGGCTGAGCGCAATTGGTACGAACCGTTTATCTCACTCTCCCAGGGGACGATGCAACAGCTTCTTGCACCAACCCTGGAAAATTACAAGCTCAGCGTGACACATCTTAACAACTTCCTCGATATTACTCGTGGCGGCCCGCAGACATTCTTGCTCAATAATTTACTCCGCTTTCCGCAAGCTATGAGCCCGAGTGCCGCTTACGGCTCGGCCATCCACCGTACGCTACAGCGCGCCCATGCGCACATAGCGGCACAAAAAAATCACCGCCCAATCGAAGACATCTTGCATGATTTTGAAGAAAACCTCAAAGAGCAGCACATGTCAGAAGCTGACTTTACAGATTATTTACAGCGCGGAAGTGATACGCTCCAGGCGTTTCTCGGTGCGAAATACGAAGAGTTTTCCGACACACAAAAAGTAGAGCTCAACTTTGCAGGCCAACAAGTACGCATCGGTGACGCACGACTGACTGGCTCGCTCGACCTGGTTGATATCGATACGGCCAACAAATCAATTATTGTGACCGACTACAAAACGGGGAAGGCGACGGCCAGCTGGCAGGGCAAAACCGACTACGAGAAGATTAAGCTTCATAAGTATCGCCAGCAACTCATGTTCTACAAACTACTCGTTGAAGGCTCACGCGATTATCGCGACTTTATCGTTGATCACGGCGTGTTGCAGTTTGTCGAGCCAAATAAAGCCGGCGGCATTCTTGCGCTCGATGCCACATTCACTAAAGACGAGCTTGAACAGTTCAGTACCCTCATCAAAGCTGTCTGGAAGCACATTTGCATACTCGATCTACCCGACATATCTTCCTACGACCAGAGCTACAAGGGCATGCTTGATTTCGAACACGATTTGCTCGGTAACTATTGACAATACAATAAAAAAGATATATTATAACTAGCGTGTTTATGCATGAATGTCAGTTCGTGCCATAAGCACGAACTTTGACAGGAATAATGCATATACCCCAAGGACGGCCGTCCTGTGTGAAAATTCGCCCCCCAACGGACGAGTAGCACAGGGCGGTCTTATACCGGCGGAGCCTTGCCTGGCTCGAGACTCGTGTTCATCCCCCAAGCTTGGCACCTGGCTCGCCTTCGATACGCAAGGCTCCGCCCCAATTTCTGGGGAAGGGCGTAGTATACGCAAATGCCTTCATTGCTAAGTGATGAAGGACGTGCAGGTCCAAACCCTGCCTTACCCCGACCAAACTTAGGTGAGGCGTCTTCTTCTTTATATTTCGATCACTCGATGATTGTCTTATCTAGAAACAGAAGCGCCTCACCTATGCCAACTTTATCCGCAGCACCCATCCGAAACAAAGAGAGAAGAGTGGTTAGGTTGTTTAAGTCACCCGACGAAAAGCGGCAAGAAGCAGCAGTTGCGGCAAAAAAAGTTTGCCCGACCTGCAACGGTACCGGTACTGTCGGTATTGGTGGTCGTGGCGCTGCCACGGCTAGCACCTGTGGCACCTGCGGTGGCTCCGGTCGCAAGTCGTAAGGCTACACCTTGACGGACGTAGGAGCATGGCTATCAGCTATGCACACCTCGAAAAAACAGAATGCATTATTCCTGTCCGTCTACTATTCCTCATAATCCTCGGATTGTGGCGAGCAGTAGGCGTTTTATTTTTGCCAGAAATATGTCAGAATATAGATAGACATAAGAGCAAAAGGAGTCATATCATGCGCAGCCACGAACATCACATCTACGAAGCACCGGAAACATTCCTGGACAGCGCAGAGACTCCAGAGCCTCGCATAAGCACCAAGCAAAACCTTGCCACAGTTGGGCTGCGCGATACAATTGGCACGCCAAACCGCTACAGCATACGCATAGCCGAGGACAAACGCGCCAAGGACAAACAACCAACTGCATATATCCTAAATATCGATAGCAATACTCCGCAAGACACCATCTTCCCAAACTTTGGCACGTCGGATACCCTACCTCAAACTGATTAAATAAACCTATGAACAATTTCTGGAACGAACTACCACGACCATTCTTTATTCTGGCTCCAATGGAGGCAGTTACTGACGTAGTCTTTCGTCATGTCGTGGCAAGCGCGGCAAAGCCAGACATATTCTTTACCGAGTTTACCAACGCCAGTAGCTATTGCAGCCCGCAGGGTGCCCATAGCACACGCGGACGACTAGCATTTACGAGTGACGAGCATCCGATGGTTGCGCAGATATGGGGTAATAAGCCAGAGCAGTTCACTCAAATGGCACACGGTCTCGCCGAGATGGGATATAAAGGCATTGATATCAACATGGGCTGTCCAGACAAATCAGTCGTCAAGGGTGGTTCAGGCAGTGCGCTCATCAAGCAACCCGAGCTAGCCGCCGAACTTATTGCCAGTGCAAAGCAATCTGGGCTTCCTGTGAGCGTGAAGACGCGCCTTGGCTTCAGCAATACAGGCGAGTGGAAAGAGTGGCTTACGCACCTTCTTAAGCAAGATATCGTCAACCTCACGATCCATCTGCGTACTCGCAAAGAAATGAGCAAAGTAGATGCTCACTTTGAAATGATTCCAGAAATTAAAAAGCTACGAGATGAAATCGCGCCGCAAACACTCCTCACTATCAACGGAGACATTCGGGACCGCCAACACGGCGAAGAACTTGTCGAGAAATACGGCATCGACGGCGTGATGATTGGTCGTGGCATCTTCACCAATCCATATGCATTTGAAGTTACGCCACAAGCTCACAGCAGGGAAGAGTTACTCGGACTGCTGCGTCTCCAGCTTGATCTGCATGACAAATATTCGCAGGAACTCGGCGAGCGTAAATACGAACCCCTAAAGCGGTTCTTCAAGATTTACGTTCGTGAATTCGATGGCGCATCGGAACTTCGAGAAAAACTGATGCATACAAAAACAACTGACGAAGTTCGCCAGCTGCTTAAGTAAAATCATACATTAGCCGACGGCTATATCGATGCCAGAACGAGTACTGTCACGAGGCAGTAGCCGTGACGTTGCAACAACACGAGCGACAGAGGCAAGTGCAAAGCCGTCAACATTATCATGCGGCACAATAGCATCAATCTTTTCAGCCGTTGGTCGAAGTGCCCAGATATCATACCCATACTCTGGCAGACCATTCGCATAGGCGGTAGCCGCATCATGCCAGGTGTCGATCTTGGTATTAACTCGTAGACTTGTAGCTGCATGACGTTCATGAGCAAGCTTTGATCGTTGAATCATAGGATGGCTACCATCAGTATCCATAGAGGTAGCCTCAATAGCAACGCCCCTAAAAAGCTTCTCATTCGAAGCAAGCTGAGCATAAAAATGCTGAAGTTTCTCAAATTCCGACTCGTTAACACTGCCGTCGAGAATTCGATTTGTTTCACTAAGAATCAATTCGCCGTTACTGACGAACTGATCAGCAACCGCACTTACGCCAGCTTCAGCCGCGCATCCATGATGAGTACATGCAAGTAGTGCATAGCGAGAAAGACCTTTTGTAATAACCTTAGCGAGTTCGCCGGCAGGCAGATCAACATCGAGCTTCCCATTCCGATCAATGGCACGCGCAGCGTACGTATCGTAAGCTAATCCATATGATGAAGCGCCCCCAAGTTTAATATTTTGACCAGCGTTCTCATAGCCGCGATCATCAATACAGTGAATGCCGACAGGTTTTGACCAGTCAATAACGTTTGGTACCTGCTCGATTGTTTTCATGACGAATAAACCCGTTTATTTAGTTGTTGCGAAAGTAGCCATATCGAGTGAGATTTACTCTGGTCCAAATGGGCCAGTACAAATTACATCCGAGATAGGTACATATCATCTGCGCCGAAGCACTTTGATAGTGTAGCGCCAAATAATCATTGTTGCAATAACAATTTGCATCATTTTCGTACGTATAGTATAATATCATAAATACCATGAAAAAGCAAGAGCTTAAGCTATCCACGCCAGAACTCTATCCTATTCCAAGTAGTGAAATGGACGCTGACTTCAGTATGCTTAGCGATTTCGATGACAGTGATCTCACTTTTCTAAAACAGGACTATTTACAAAACCTTCCCGAAACAGATCCGACTCATTTTCTTATGACACTCGAAGCACGAAAAGGGTTCGAAGCAGTGCCGTCTCTGAGACGAACATATCGCGCTGGAGTTATTGCAGGCTCGATTATCCTGCGACAACGACTCCATACAATCGGACAGGTGCCCCGTGAAGTATTTGCGGGCGAACATCAACGAACAATCGACTGGGCGAGCATGCGACTATCTCGCTTTGCCTTACGACAATATTTCGCTACTGACGTCGACATAAAACAACACCTTTATACGGCCGTTGAATTCCCGTGGCTGACGCAAGATTCACAGTATGTGCCTCATAATGGCACCCCACCAGCAAACGACTGGATGGCGATTGGCATGGGCGACATGCTGCGTATTGGCGATGTGGCCGAAGCGCACTTTACAGGCCAAGAAATACGCCAGCCACTTATCTCGCCGCTAATGCATGAGCCGCTGCTCGACTACGAAGACTTGTAAGCCATTTCGTGATAGCCCGTCTTGTGCGGTCCGAAGAATATCTTTGTATAGAGACGTACGGTACTCACGCCCACAAGCAGATACGACAGACAAAAGAGCACGACCATAAACGCATGGTCTACGGGGATCAGGCTCACCATAGTATCCTGCGCCAAGAAAGAGGGGCTGATAGGAAACGCCATAAACAGAAGTGATACGACAAAGAAGAAGTTACCGAGCTTTGTAAATACGTATATAGAACCGTGATAATCGCGCAGGGCATTTGGTTCGCCTTTTGCCTGTAGATACCACAGACAGACATGGCCTACTATAAAGGCCAGTACCACTCCCGCGCCGTACATAGCAAGGTAGCCCCAGCTGCCGGCAGATGCCAGTACCAAGAAAAGTGCTCCAAAAAGATGCCCTAACATTATGAGATTCCAACACGTCCTCGCAGAGTTTTTTGTTGTGTATGCACGGATATAAAAGATGATACTGATGATGGCTGCGATAGTTGCAATGACAAGCGACAGACTAGTAGACGCGGCCGCTAGTGCGACAAGGCTCAGAAAGAGAACTATTGAAACCACTTGTGCCCGAAGACTATCGAGGAAGGCGAACGACCGGCCAACCGTCTTGAGCGGCTGCCATACATAGCTGCTCACTGACCAGTTCATATTCCACTCCTTTATGCCTAGGGTGTAGAGCGTCGCGCGCAGCCGTCCCATAAATGTATTTTTAATCTTATGAAGAGGTTGTACGAACGTGAAAAACTGATCATGGATAAGATAGCTAACGATCGACGGGGAAATAAGTAGCTGATACGTCCGCAGGGCAGCATTGCTGACAAAGTGGAGCAGTACGAGCCACTGGAGACCGAGCGCAAGTTCGATGAACATAATGCCAATTTGAGTAATGGATGCGTAGGCAATTTGTGTTTTGGCAGACGACTGAACCCTGGCAATCGACGAGGCAACGATTGCCGTAACGAGGCCAACGGCTGCAACAGCGATTCGAAGCCCGACACTGTCCTCCCAAAGTGGAAATGTCCGTAGAAGCAAGAAGAGTCCCATATGCACAGAAAGTGCACCGTAAAAGATCGCACTTGACGAAGTTGGCCCTTCCATAGCACGTGGCAACCAGTACGAGAATGGGAACTGGGCAGATTTGATCATGGCTACCATCAGCAGCAGTAGACCGAGAATCGTAATACTTCCATGCTGTGCAGTGAGCGTTGAAAGTTCAGAAAAATCCACACCCACTTCAAACATATGGTGCGCATACCAGATAGCCGCAAGCAAGAAAGCGTCACCGATTCGATATACCGAGAAAACTTTCAGGGCATTGCGCGCCGGCAGGAACCGATCCCTGTAAAACGCAATCAGCAGTACAGAGCTAACACCAATGAGCTCCCATCCTATAAAGAGCGTTTCGAAATTGCCCGATAAAATAATGAGTGATAGCCCGATGAAGAACAAAAGAACTGTATTATAAAACCTTTTAAAACCTTGTTCGCGGTGCAAGTAGTATTTACTGAAGACAAAAATAAGAGCTGTCATGACGATAGCTGTCCCTAAGAATACCGCCGAGATGACATCGAAGTGAAAGTTGAAATCAAACGTATAGCTCGGGCTGGCGTACAAAGATCCGGTACTCACCGACACCGGCGAAGCGCCCGTCGTCAGCCACTGATAACCAAAGAAAAGAAACATGGCAAATTCCAAAAGTATCGCTGCAGTAGCAATAGAAAAAATCGTACGCTCCCGTTTTCGAGGCATAAGCAGGCAGCCGGTAAGTCCAAGAATCGGAATGAGCAGTAAGATGGTGAGAAGTTGTGGTAGCATATCGAAGTCCTATTTAATTATGTGCACAGGCAAGTTTTCCTGCGTGGCGTCCAAAATGTGATTTGTTTTCATCTTCATGGTTGTCTCAAATGTGCGAGAGAGATCGTGCATGATCGGTAGTTTTTTCGTGAGTGGTGCGTACGGTACAAATGCGCCCGCTTCAAAAGCATAAAGCTTTTTCTCGTCCGGATGAAGCGCAACCAAGTGGATCCACTCATTCGAAAACCATTCGTAGAGGTCTGGTTTCGATTTGATAACCTTGTTGATTACCTCAGGATAATGTTCAACTACCATCAGTAATCGCACCGGATCGTGCACCTCGACCATTTGCAGAGGCAGACCGGAACGAAGATCGCCGTCGCTACTATTGGCCACGCCCACAAGCCCCATGACGTTATGCGGCAACTTAGTGCCCGCGCCTAGCTTGTAGTTATCCATTCGCGAGAAGAAGTATTCCAAGTTGATGCCACCGCAAACAACCCCAAGCGGAGAAAGCACATTGAGTAGTAGCTCGCCGTCTAGATCGGTCGTATAGTCATACGAATTCAAAAAGGCTCTTCGATCAAGAAATAGACGTTTTGTGAGACTCCTTGGCCCTACGACACAGAGTGCATTCGTACCATGACCAAGTTCCGGCCGCGGCTCAAAATAGGAGACAGAGCGCTTTTTTATATCCTTCCGAATCTTCTTTATATGTTGTTTGGTGCTGATAGACATAAACCGGCGCGAGCGTTCTTTAGCATCAAGATCAAGCGCTTCGTCAAATAGACGGGCGTTTTTGTCGTGCAGCTCTTTATTTCCGTCCGTCAACACCTGCTCGTCATAGAACATGATTTCGTCAGACGCCGTATCGTGCAGCGCACCGACGAACTGCGTCGATTCAGGGATAGACAAGCCGCGCGTCTTCAGCAATTCCCGCACCGGCTGGTAATTTGCCATGTAGGCGAACACACGAGCATTCACCAAGCCCGGTCGTCCACTACAGGCACCACAGTCGTGCGCACCGTGGTGAGGATTGTTGGCGCTACTCGATCCGTGACCCACAACATACACCACCGGTGAAAAGTTCTTGATAAGCCCAATGCATCGAAGCGTTTTTTCAACACGGTCCGTCATCTCTTCTACAGTAAAGCCTATTTGCAGACCCTTTTCTTTATCTTTCTTGCCAGTATGCACAATTGTCAGCTCAGCATTCGGATCCATATGAGCAAATGCATCGGCAATAGCCGGACTCATGGTTGGATTGATAAGATTGACAATGAGCTTACCCAGTGCTGGAATTCCTAGCAAATATGAAAAGATAAAGCCTCTTACTAGCCTGTGGGAATGCTTAGTGTACATGATTTCTGTCGCGCGTGCGTGCGCATCGTGCTTGGACACTTCCTTAATAAGATACTTAGGAGTAACTGGTGCAGGGCAAAGCTTGTCATAGAACTTGGCACCAGCCGGGCGGAAATAAAACTCGACGCCAAAGAATCCAGGCGCACCGAACGTTTCGGCCTTACTGTCTAGGCTTTCGACATAGGTTCTGAGAGAATACTCCCGATCATCAATACAAAAAATAGACTGGAAGCTCTTTGGCGTCGTATCCTCCTTGGCCGACTCAAGAGGTAATGTCTGCAGCACGCCGGAAAGCACAGTGTCATAATAGCTCCACTCAAACGCATCTTGCCATATTTTAATAACTTCCTCGAGCTCAGTAGACGGCTCATCGGCGAACATATCGAGCGGTTGTTGCGTAATACTAGAAGCGAGTGGCTTCCAAGCTTCGCCTAGGCGCTCCGTCAGTGCATCCACCTCTAGCAAAAGCTCCAAGATAATCATGTCTTTTAGGGAGATGTTCTTTGCGTACAGAAGCGACTCCGGTTTGTCCTCGAGCGTCGATACAATACCAGACCATCCCCGATGCGCAAACTGTTGATCATACAGATATTGTTCGTAATATGCTTCATTGCCCACGAGTAGCTCAAGCAACCCTGTGAGTGTGGTCGACGTATCGTACAGAAGGTCGCGTGCTTTTTTCGTTTTGAAAAAGCTGACCATACTGTGATCTTCCAAATCTCTTAGTGCATTTAAGAGGCCTTTGTCCTCAAAAGGAAAGGGCGAAATTGCGATACCTTGGTCGATATAACTACACACGATACGAAAGAGAAGCGGCTGCACTGCGTTATCTATGTTAATGGAGTACAGCTGACGCCACTCGTCTCGCAGCCGGCCAATACGCGGCTCGCGCGTCCAATCATACTCTACATAGAGAGCCTTCGCATGCCACTCATCAAAGTCTTCGTCGCCTTTTCGGTGTCGTATGACCCTGGCGAGTGTTTGTGGCGTTATCCGCTTGATGCCATAGAGATCCCTATACTCAGTAAGCGTCAGTGTGGTTTGATAGCCAAAAATCGCCGATGCTTTATAGATTGCATCGTAAAACTTCATATCCTGAAACGCATGTAGCGTATTGTGATGCACAAAGTCCTTCAATGGACCCTGTGTCGGCAGGTAATGTTTTAGCACATGCAATAGATGTGACTCGTCAAAATGACGGCTATTTTTTTCAGACATAATTGAACTATTATCCGGTTAATGCGATATTTTTGTTAGATGTAACTCATAGCAAGACCAATGCAAGCCCTGCGTGACAATCGTAAGATACATCTTTATTCCAGACTTAATTTTACTCCTGTTGGAGATTTTGTAAACATCCTCTGCAAAGAATCTATCGTCGTTGGTGGCGTCGACGAAGCCCTGCAACCTTGAGGCGAACCGCATGACGATCGACGAGTTGGTGAGCTTTTTCAAGCTCCACTTGATCCTTCGCACTGTCGCGAAGTGCCATAGCACGCTCAAGTGCCGCCTGACTTTCAGCCTCAACGATATCATCACCATGATCGGCCTCATCAACAAGGACGCGGATTTTCTTTTGTGAAATCTCAACGACACCACCAGAAATCGCAAAGTATTCAAGGCGATCATCCTTGTCTTCTTTCTTATGACGCACTGAAATAGCACCAGGCACCGCAAGCGTCACCAATGGTTCGTGACCAGGGAAGACCGCGATGTCACCAGCCGCAGTCGGCATCATGACCTCGTAGACTTCCTGGTCGACCTTCACTCCTGCGAGCGTGATGAGCTGAAGATTCATGGGCTAGTCCTTCTTCTCGCTCAGAGGGCCTGGAGCCATGTAGAACCAGCTCTCAGGCTTGTCATCGTACTTACCGGCCAAAATATCAGCAGCATCACGAATCGTATCCTCAAGCTTGATATACACACCAGATGCACCGGTAAACTTCTCTGCAACAAAGAATGGCTGAGCAAGGAAGCGTTGGATGCGACGAGCGCGGCCAACAATTTGCTTCTGATCGTCTGACAATTCTTCCATACCAAGAATCGCGATAATATCCTGAAGCTCTTTGTACTGTTGAAGTACACGCTGAACCTCACGAGCCACGCGGTAGTGCTCTTCGCCGACAATCTCTGGGTCAAGACTGCTACTTGAGCTATCAAGTACGTCAACGGCAGGGTAGATACCAATCTCAGTAAGTGCACGGTTCATAACAATCGTCGCATCAAGGTGGGCGAAGGTCGTTGCAGGCGCTGGGTCAGTAAGGTCGTCAGCAGGAACGTAAACGGCCTGAACAGAAGTAATCGAACCCTTCTTCGTACTGGTAATACGCTCTTGGAGCGCACCCATTTCTTGCTGAAGGTTTGGCTGGTAACCAACCGCACTTGGCAAACGGCCGAGTAGGGCAGATACTTCCGCACCGGCTTGAGTGTAACGGTAGATATTGTCGATGAAGAGAAGAACGTCTTTACCTTCGTCGCGGAAGGCTTCGGCCATTGCAAGACCAGAAAGCGCAACACGAAGACGAGCTCCAGGCGGCTCATTCATCTGACCAAAGACAAGAGACGTCTTGTCGAGTACGCCCGCTTCTTCCATTTCATAGTAAAGATCATTACCTTCACGAGTACGCTCACCAACACCGGCAAACACCGAGTTGCCTGAGTGGAATTTGGCGATGTTATTGATCAGCTCGGTAATAAGCACAGTCTTACCAACACCAGCACCGGCAAAGAGACCAGCTTTACCACCCTTGGCAAGTGGCGCGATAAGGTCGACAACCTTGATACCGGTTTCAAGAATTTCAGCCTTATTTGACTGCTCAGAAAGGGTAGGCGGCTGGCGGTGAATTGAGGCTTTTTTACCTTTTGGTGCAGGCTTATCGTCGATTGGCTCACCGACAACGTTAAACATACGACCTTGAGTATCCGCACCAACTGGCACCTGAATAGGTGCGCCGGTCGCAGTCACTTCGGCACCGCGTTTCAAGCCGTCGGTACTTGAAAGTGCAATAGCACGAACAGTGTGTTCGTCGAGGTGCTGGGCAACCTCAAGCGTTACTGTACGATCGCCGTGTTTAATTTTAAGTGCGTCGTAAATCGCCGGTAGTACTCCGTCGAATTCAACATCAATCACCACGCCGACGACTTGGATGATTTTTCCTGTATTCTTACTCATTGTTTTCTCCTTCATAACTAATCCTTCAATGCCTCTACGCCACCTGATATTTCTGCAAGTTCCTGGGTAATCGCACCTTGGCGGGCTTTATTCATTTCGAGTGTCAAATCGTCAGCAAGATCACTTGCGTTGTCGGTTGCATTCTTCATAGCGACCATGCGCATGCTGTATTCACTGGCACGAGCATCAAGAAGCGCCTGAAAAATCTGCGCGCCGATAAGCCGGTAGACAACACCGTCCAAGACCGTTTCAAGATCCGGCTCGTACTCGGCTTCACGAATCTCGTCGCTCACGTCAGTCGGAGTAAATCCGGCTGGCAACACGCGCTGCGTGCGTGCCGTCTGCGTTAAGCTGCTAATGAACTCGGTATAGACAACATCGACAGCGTCAACTTCACCAGATACAAATAGGTTGCGTGCGGTGTCGAGGATAGCGTACAGCTCGTGTCCGGCTGGATGATCTGGCAAATCTTCGTATGCACCAAGAACAGTAACACCCTTCAGTCGCGATACAAACTGAGTTGCCTTACGACCAATGGCAATTGTCGTAGTCGTAACGCCAACCTCATTATCAGCAGTCATTTCTTTTACATACTGCTTGATAACATTGCTATTGTACGCACCAGCTAGACCCTTGTCGGACGCAACCACGATCAGAAGGCGAGACTTGACCTTGCGGTCGGCAAATAATGGATGCTGTTTCGTCACACCTTGGCTTGCCAAGTATGTCAGTAGTTCGCTCGCTGCAAGCGCGTATGGCGCCGAAGCCTTTGTGGACTCCTGCGCACGACGCATCTTACTTGCTGCAACCATCTGCATCGCCTTCGTAATCTGCTTGGTATTTTTTACCGAGCGGATACGCGACTTCAATGCTTGGGTTGAGGCCATAAACTATTAACCCTCAAATCCCTTTGCAACAGATAGTGCAACTTTTTCGATTGTCTTATCGAGATCCTCGGTTGGCTTGCCGCCCTTGTTGAGCTCACGCATGTCATCTTTATGCTCAGACCATAGGCGAGTCATAAGTGCTGTCTGCGCATCTTTAATCTTGCTCACGGATACCGTATCAAACATGCCACGAGTCACGGCAGCAATACTGACATATTGCTCCCAGATACTCATTGGCTGGTACTGTGGCTGCTTCAGGAGCTCAGTAAGGCGCTGACCACGGTCAATCTGAGACTTTGTCGCCTCATCAAGATCGCTACCAAACTGCGCAAAGCTTGCAAGCTCGCGGAACTGACTAAGGCCAAGTTTCAAGTGGCTACCCACAGCCTTTACAGCCTTAGTTTGCGCTGCACCACCAACACGAGAAACCGATAGACCGGCAGAGATCGCTGGGCGAACACCTTGATAGAACAAATCTGTTTCTAGGAAGATCTGACCGTCCGTGATCGAAATGACGTTGGTCGGAATGTAAGCAGAGATATCACCAGCCTGCGTTTCAATGATCGGCAGGGCAGTAAGTGAGCCGGCACCAAGCTCGTCGGATAGTTTCGCTGAACGCTCGAGAAGGCGTGAGTGAAGATAGAAGACATCACCTGGGTATGCTTCGCGTCCCGGTGGGCGTCGAAGAAGAAGTGACATTTGGCGATAGGCAACAGCGTGCTTCGTAAGATCGTCGTAGATCATAAGCGCATGCTGTGAATTATCACGGAAATACTCACCCATAGCTGTTCCAGCGTATGGCGCAAGATAAAGAAGTGAAGCCGGATCGGACGGACCAGTGGCAACGATGATCGTTTGATCCATCACGCCTTCTTCTTTGAGGCGGTCGACAAGTCGGGCAATCTTCGAAAGCTTTTGACCGACAGCAACGTACACGTTCACCACGCCACTTTTTTGCTTCGCCTGGTTGATCATCGTATCGATAGCGATAGATGTCTTACCAGTTTGGCGGTCACCAATAATAAGCTCACGCTGACCGCGACCAATAGGGAACATGGCGTCGATTGACACAATACCCGTCATTAGTGGCTCGTGGACCGACTTACGACCCATGACGCCAATCGCTTCACGCTCGACAAGGCCGGTTTGCTTGGTTTTAATTGGCGCGCCACCGTCAAGTGGGCGACCGAGTGGATCTACCACACGACCAAGAAGTTCTGGGCCAACCGGCACGCTAAGGACTTCGCCCTTAAGGGTTACTTTAGCACCAGCGCGTACTTCAGCATCGCTGCCAAGCAGCACTGCACCAATTTCGTCTTCCATGAGGTTAAGGGCAAATGCCTCAACCACACCATTGTCTGTTTCAATATGCAATACTTCGCTATAGCCAGCATCACGGAGACCGTGAATCCAGGCTACGCCGTCACCAACGCGGACAACAATACCGACTTTTTCAAGCCCTTCGGTCGTCTCTAACTTGGCGATGGCGTCGCGGAGGTTTTTCGAAAGTTCTGTTACCGATACTTCGCTCATGTTATTCCTTATCAATTCTTATACTTTACTAGCTTTTAATGTTGTCAGCTTACGTCGAATCGTTGCATCGAGTTCTTCACCGGCAAGACCGATCTTGGCACCGCCAAGTACGTCTGGCTCAACTCGAGTCCGTAGCTGAACGGTCGTACCAGGATGCTGCGAAGCGACAAACTTTTCAATATGCGCCTGCGTTTCAGTCGTCAGTTCACGAGCTGTCACGACATCTGCAATCGCAACGCCGCGTGAGAGTAATGCAGCCTCGATATCACGCACGATCAGCTCAACCTCGCTCGTACGCTTTTTTTCAATCAAGTAAGCCGCGAGCTCCTGAAGAACAATCTCTTTTTTGCCCGCAAGCAGCTGATCGGCGCTATACTCGGCAAGTTTGCGACGACTCAAACGCGTAGCCATACTAGTGAACTTCCTTTATGGCTGATGCAATCACTTTGCTATCAACCTTATTAGTAAGGGAAGCACCGAGTACCTTCTCGGTTGCAAGCGCGACAAGATCAAGCGTTTCGTTATGAAGCGTTTTTTGCGCCGCAATCACGTCTTTCTCAATCTGCTCCTTCGCGCTCGCTACAATAGCTTCGGCTTTTTGCTTGGCTTTGCCTTCGGCCGCTTCAATAGCAGCAACGGCTTCTTCCTTGGCAGTCTGCACGATATCCTTTGCCTGAGTGCGCGCTTCTTTAAGAAGTTTTTCAACTTCCTTTTCAGCACGCGCAGCCTTCTTTTCGGCATCTTGAGCAGCCTTGGTGCCAGCCTCAATCTGATCCTGGCGTTCGTCGATGACACGAACAAACACCGGATAGACGAACTTTGCAAGCAGCCACACCAAGATAAGGAAGGCTGCAATCTGCAAAACAAGCAGTGTCCAGTCAATACCAAGTGACGTCATGACGTCGGTCTTTGCCGGCTCAGCTGCCGCAGTGGCAAGCACTTTAAATGATGTTAGATAATCCATGTAGATTGGGTATCCTTAAGCTTTAGCGATAAATGCAACGATAATACCGATGATCGCAAGGGCGTCTGCAAACACGATCGCAGTAATCATAAGTGTACGGATATCAGCAAGTTTCTCTGGGTTACGGCCAAGCGCGTTTAGTGCCGCAGCACCAATCAAACCAATACCGAGCGCTGCGCCAAGGGCAGGTAGTGCGTATGTAAGGCCAAATGCTAGTTGTTCCATTATGTGTTATCTCCTTTAATTATTACCTAAATTATACTGAATTGCTCAGATCATTCCAGTTGAGCAGCCGTTTTGGTCGTATCAACAGGGGAATGATCGTGAGATTTCTTGTGTGGCGCATCGTGGCCATGGGTCTGGATAGCAAGTGAAGTAAAGATGAGTGTGAGGACGAAGAATACATACGCCTGAATAAAACCGATAAAGAGCTCGAAGCCCATGAAGACGGGGAGTGCAACGCTCGCAAAGTAGCCGGTCAGAACGCCAATCACCGCAAGCAGTACTTCGCCGGCAAACGCATTACCGAACAAACGGAAGCTTAGGGCGACGAGGCGAGAGAATTCACCAATAAATTCGAGAATACCTTCAAAAGCACCAATCGGATCCTTGAAAGGATTGCGAAGATAACGGCCGATGTTGCCAAACGCACCGTGTTTTTTAACGGCATATATCTGCGATGCGACAATCGTAATAATTGCGAGCGCAAAGGTGAAGTTGAGATCGGCAGGAAGGCCACGAAACAATGGTACACCGCCCCATTCGATAGCACCAACGCCAGGCAAAACACTCACCCAATACGTCACAAGAACGATAAAGAACATCGTCATGGCAAGGGGGAAGATCCTACGAGCGGTTTTTTTATCGCCAATGATCTCTTCGGCTTGTTTCAAAAATCCTTCGAACGTCCACTGAACGAGACCAACGAAGCGGTTGTATTTGCCGCGTTTTACTTTTCGGGCAGCGTATACGAGAAGGGCGATAGCAATGATCGATCCGAAGACACCGAGCAACATACTATTCGTTACAGGAAGCGAGCCAATATGAAAAACCGCCTCAGGTGCCAGGCTGATATGAAGCTCGAGTGCTGCAAAGGTATCGATCATATTTATTTATTCACTTTCTTTAATTGGCGCGCAACGAGCAGTCCTGCAATAGTTGCACCTAGGATAATACCAGCAATCGTAAGCCATGGCTTTGCGCCAAAAGCTTTGTCACCGTAGACGCCAGCGATAGTAAGGCCGATAGTCGGGATAAACATCCGCCAGGTTGTGTCGGCGATAGTGCCCAGTAATAAAACAACCGTCGATTTTGTCGGCGGTACTGGCTGATCACCACGCTGATTTTGTGATGTGCTCATGTACTTATATACTGTAACAGTGAAGATAGGATTTGTAAACGATGCCTCGTAAAAACAGCACGCCAAAGCATGTGCCGTTTCGTTTTGCCAGCAGCTGTCAAACGAAGCGTCGTTTTACGTCCGAAAAAGAAGCTCTTTTAGCGGCCGACCATCAAATGTTGGTCCAGCCGAATCTTGAGCTCTCTGCCTATAAATGCGAGCTTTGCGGAGGCTGGCACCTCACGCGACAGCAGCGCTAGAATACCGTCAGCGGCAATATATTCGTGTAGCGATTGGCTTTTGGAGTAGAGCTATTTGTCGTCGTACCATCGCCAAGCTGACCGTCGGAGTTGTTGCCGACTGTATACACCTTACTGTTGGTCGTCAAGATAACTGTCGTGCCATATCCAGATTGAACCTGCTGGGCGCGAGTTGTCGCGCCAAACACCTGCATAGCAACTGGTGTCGTGCGGCCAGTGAACGTGCCGTCGCCAAGCTGGCCATAGCCATTACTACCAGCACCGTACACCTTGCCATCATCACCAATAACATATGTATTACTCGAAGGAGAGCTCAGGCCGCCATACGAAGTGGAGTAGATATCAACAGCCTTCACGCCAGCCGGGAGAATCCATTTCACCGGAACCGCCTGCAGCACTGCACTCGCGCCATTGCCAAGCTGTCCTTGGTCGTTCATGCCTGCGCTCCATACTTCACCCGTGTCAGTGAGTACGGATGCAAACCATTGATCGGTGGCTACCTTTATTGCCTTGCCGGCTGCACCAGGAAGAGAGAAGGGAAGAAGTGTCGTAGAAACATCCGGTAATTTCCATTTTTGCGCTGCAGTATTATTGCAGGTCCAGAGTCGAACCGTCACGCCGTCGGCACCCGCGTTCTCGAGACAATGCGTCGATTGCCAGTTATAGATATTGTTATTAACGTCCATACCGAATTTCTGAGCCGCCGAGCCATTACACGTCCAAAGTCGTATCGTGACACCATCGCCATTGGCATTGTCGAGGCACTTGTTGGGATGGTTGAGGTTCTGAATACTATAATCTTCATTCCACGCCCATTGCTGCGCTTGAGTGCCATTACAGGTATAGAGCTGGATATTCAGGCCGTCAAATCCATTATTATCAATACACTTGCCACTATTGACGTTGATGATAGGGATGCGATTATTGCCTTGGCCACCGTAATAATTCCAGCCGGCACTATTAACCGCGCCGCTATCGTCAACGATATATACCGTATCGCCATCAAATGCCACCTGAGTCGCTTTCGGCTGGCCAGCATCGCCATAGGTTCCTATTTTTACTGGAACGGATGAATTCGTTGTCGTGCCATTGGCAAGCTGACCCCGATCGTTCGCGCCCCATCCATAGACCCGCCCGCCGGCCATCCGAATATACACATTAGAACGATCAAGCGTCATGTTAATCGTTGGAATCGTATTTTGATCATTAACGTTAGGGACAGGGAGTGATACGAGTTGTGGCGTCGATACGTTCGTACAACCAGTGATCGCATAGCCGCTTCCGACGATACCCGCACCACACGTACCAGAACCATACAAATAGTTGTCGGTCGTAAGTACAAAAGTTGCATGGCCGAGCACGCCAACATATTTAGCTTGTTTTCCTGCCGGCAAGTTAAACCGGACTGGTGTCGTACGATTCGTGTACGTGCCATCGCCAAGCTGACCATTGCCATTCTCACCAGCCCCGTATACCTGTCCGGAGTCTGTAATAACGAACATACTTTTGCCCACGGAAAGGAAATTGGTATAGGCACTCACCGCACGTTGGCCGGCTGGAAGTATAAAAGGAGTCGGAGTAGATGAGTCAGTCGTCGTACCATTGCCGAGCTGCCCGTAATAATTATCCCCAGTCGCCTTGAATGTACCATCTGCCGCCAAGGTTGCAAAGAAGGCACCACCACCAGCAGCCGTGTTATAACCAAAGACCACGCTGTTAAAATTGACATCTGACCCCAATCGGCCAAAACTCGTTCCGTTATAGGTGCGCCACGTAGTGCCGCTTGATGATCGGACCAGCGATACTGTACTTACAGCCGAGATCACCTGGGAATTAGGGCCTGGTGTTGGTGCATCAACGGCATATGTCGTCTGAATACCATTACGATTCAATACGTAACAGTTCGGAGCACCCGTACATGCGTCACCACCGGCACAGCCCGTGTTTGGTCGAAGAGGCTTACCGCTTGCACCCGTACCCCATGTCGGTATGTAGTTATTGGCTTTTAAGCATGCCTGGGCCATGGCAACACCGGATTCGGCAGCCTCGTTTGCAAGCTGGTTGTAATACTGGTCGTTAAGGGCGGTCCGAATTGAACTCACTGCCGTAACAGAACTAAGAAGTACCGTCAAAAGTATCACGGACGCAATCAGGACAGTCGGAAGAGCGAAGGCTGCTGTCTTTTTTATATGCATATGGTTAAATTATAGTGGCACTAGTACAAATAGTGCAATACGTTTATTTAGTGTATAATGTATAGTAATTAATCAAGGGAATTTTATGAGCGATACGACAACACCTGATATCACTATCTACAGCACCAGCTGGTGCGCATTCTGCCACACCGAAATGCAGTGGCTAGACAAACTGGGTATCCCATATGTCGCCAAGGATGTTGAAGCCGATAAAGAGGCCTACGAAGAACTTATGGCAAAAAACGGCGGCGACTACCAAGGCGTACCTGTCACCGATATCAAGGGTGAGATTATTCTCGGCTTTGATCGTCCAAAATTGACAGCCGCTATCAAGGCGCATGGCCTCGAACCTGCCGTAGCCTAACTCCATAGGCCTGCTTTATATAAAAAATACCGCTACGTAATTTGTAGCGGTATTTTTTATTACTAGAGCACTAGGCTTTGCCGACGTGAATAAACTCACCACCCACTGCATCACGGAAATAGCCGTCGTGACTGACGTATAAAATCGCACCCGAATATTTACCGAGGGCAGTTTCAAGTTCTTCGATACTCGGAAGATCGAGGTGGTTGGTTGGCTCGTCAAGGATTAGAAGCTGTGGATCATTCGCCAGCATTGAAATCAGCTGGAAACGAGCCTTCTGACCGCCAGACAGACGCTTAATCGGCGTCTTGCCGTCACCCTCGGTGAAAAGATAGTCG
The DNA here is from genome assembly GCA_946479665.1 of uncultured Candidatus Saccharibacteria bacterium. The sequence goes on along the minus strand of CAMLGO010000001.1, from coordinate 1,485 downwards.
CTTAAAAGACCCCGGATTTTCGTTGTTGAAATAGATAGTTCACGGTCGAGATACATGCGCTCGATGGCATCTTCAAGTGAAAGCTCAAAATACGTCGGCTTCACTTCTTGTTCATACACACCAATACGAATTTGTTTGTCGAGCGTAATCTCTCCCGCAAATGTCTTGATATCTTTATCAATGCCAGCAACTGCACCAGCCAGCAACGCCTTAATCAATGTCGTCTTACCAGCACCGTTACGCCCACGGATCTCAAGCGCCTCACCTTCACGAAGATCTATATTCACACCGTCAAACAGGGAAGTGTCGCCATAGCCAAGACTGAGCGTCTTCGCGCTCACGAGCACATGCTTCGAACGGCTTTCGTCGTTCTTGAGACTCATGCGAATATTCTTTGACTTGAATTTATCGTACTGCGCAGCCACCTTGTAGTTAAGGTTGGCAGCTGATTCTTTATCGATCCAGAACGTCGGCTTCTCTTTGGCCTGTAGCTCAGCCAGTTCTTTTCGACTGACTTCTTCGAGGCGTTTAAATTTCTGAATCGTGCCCGGGTTGCGTGATTTTTCTTTCAAGCGCTGATAATCAATCACTTTCGCTTTCAGATTGACAATACGCTTTTCGATCATCTCAAAGTCGTTCATCTGCGTACCAGTACTGACGGCATTCTGCTTCAGGTAAGCATCGTAGTTGCCCTTATAGCTCACACTTTCACCATCTTTAAGCTCAATGATCCGATCAACTTCATTAAGGACATCGCGGTCGTGAGTAATGACAAGCATGGCTTCGCGGGCTGTTTTCATCCACTCGACATACTGCGCCTTAGCAACGTAGTCCATATGGTTAGTCGGTTCGTCGACCAGTGCCAAGTGAGCATCGGAATGCATGACTTTTACCACCTCAACCAGTCGTTTTTGACCACCAGAGAGGGTAGTGAACTGACGATGAGCAATACCAGAGAGCTGGAAGTTGTCGAGTTCACGCTCGATTTGCTCCTCGATCTGGTAAAAGCCCTTGTCATCAAAACGCATCAGCGCTTGCGTATATTCGTCGATCAACTTCATGTCATCACCCATCGTCTCAGGGTAGGTTTCGATAATATGACTCAGCTCGGCGTACTCCGGAAGACCAGACAGAACATACTGCAGCACGGTCGTATCTTCGAGGTCGTGGTGCTCCTGTTGAGTCGCAACTACCACTGTGCCACGCTTGAAAATAATCTCACCCGTAAAGTCTTTGTCAGTGCCCGTCACAATACCAAACAGCGTTGACTTACCAACACCATTGCGGCCAATCACACCAATCTTTTCGCCATCATCAATACTAAATTTGATCCCACTCATAAGGACCTTCGGGCCAAAGCTTTTTTCAGTAACGGTAATATCGGCGATCATCTGTACCAGTGTAGCAGAACAGAGGTAGAATTGACAGGTGCTATACTAATACGAGCAACATGCGCCAGAAACATTCCACCATCACAACAAATCT